>JAUYAR010000114.1 GCA_030693415.1 Candidatus Cloacimonadaceae bacterium
ATATTGTCCGGGCTTGCTTAACTACTGCGTTTCCGTCTATCTGACCCACATACTTGCAGAAAGTGGGATAAGACATTTTAATCGTGTGCTGAGCGGTGAATATCTGATACATTAAATTCAAAGGTAACAGCAGGTTCTGGAGAACAAACTTCTGAATCAGGTCAATATACTTTAGGGCATCTTTAAAACCTTCCCAAACTGCGCCATCGATAGCATAGCATACAACATATTTGTTAATTGCGATGTTGGAATATCCTTGGTAAGCAACGGCTACAAAGGGAAAATTGAGCGGTGCAGTTTCATCAATAATCAGACCGGGATTTCGTTGGGGGCGGCTACTCCATATATCAATGATTGTCTTTTTACCGGTAACGTGAGGGGAATACTGACTGAATTCTCGATTTTTTCGTTTGGTACCTGGTCCGGGATTAATTCTTCGATTTTTTATGGTGGAGACATTGGTATTGAAAGCCGGAGTTCTAACCAAAGAATGGTTAAAAACTACTTTAACCGGAATAAGACGGGTATTTTATGCCATGCCGGCTCAAACCATAATCTGAGCTATCGCGCCAACAATGTCCTGAATAATCGTGAAGCCAACATTTCTTTCTATGACACAGCTCCCTACAAATCAACCATACAATTGTATAAGGGGCATAACGATTTCTATCATTTACACGATAATACAACCGGTCTACGGGCAAATGATTTTGCCTTTGATCTGAACTACTACAATTATCAAATATCCGAGGATCCGACAATAGATGCAAGCGGGAACTGGTTTCAAGACGAGTTTGTGAGGATAAATCGACCCGAATACGAGAATTATGTCTATGTGGACTTGTTTAATCCCGCCCCCAATATGCCTACGTGCCCCGATGAAATTGAATACGAAAGGTTCTTTACGGCCCTGGATTATGAATCTCAAGGTTTAAATGATCAAGCCATCGAAATTTACAAGGCAATCCTGAATGAGCAATTGGAGGCGGAAAAGCGCTATTTTTCCAGCGCTGCAGACGGGATTTACCGCCTGGCATTTATGGTAACAAGTCCTTCCTGGAAGCCGGTTGCTTATCTCGACGCCAAAATCTTGCAGTATGCGATTGATGATCCGTATCTTAGCTCTTTGTTAAAAGAATACTTGGCAAAGACCTTCATTGTAACTAAAGACTACCAAAGCGCGGTTGATCTGATTCAACTGCGCATTGATAATCCGATCAGTGAGATTGATTCTCTGCGGGCTGTGTTGGATTTGGAAATTGTCCTGCAGCTTGCTGCGATGGAGGAGACGAAGAAACCAATCACAACGATTTATACACAGTATAATTATCCGGATATTCAGGTGTTTAATGCAAAACATGAAGAGCATTGGACATTGCTCTATGAGCTCATGGCTAAAAAAAGATTTCCTGAAATCCCAATACCACTGAAACCATTGATTACTTCGAACTATCCCAATCCTTTCAACCCATCTACCATGATAACCTTCAGCATTCCCAAAGCCGGAAAAGTGAATCTCTCCATTTATAACATAAGGGGACAGAAAGTAAGACAATTGATTGATTCTGACCTTGTTAGAGGACATCACAAAATTATCTGGGATGGCAAGGATAACAACAACCGTTTCGTTGGTTCCGGATTGTATTTCATTAGACTCGAAGCAGATAAAAAGGCCAATATCCGCAAGGTTATGCTGATGAAATAGGATCAAACGACTATCGGTGAAGGGGTTGCGTGTAAACAGCAGCCCCTTCTTCGTTCAATTCAGTTTCTATTTACCAGGGGTTCAAGTGAGAGTAACGATGCGGACTACTATTCAGGATTACTATGCTTGGCATTGAACACATAACAATCACGGGGCTGCATTATTTGCCTGCGTTGTAATGCACTGATACAGGGGTCAGATACTGAAAAGCGGGGTATTCTGATACTGGCTTGCCACAAAGAGTTTGGCATCGCTGCGGACGCTCGTCAGATAGTTCTGCATCGTTTCATAAGCGAGCGCGGGATCATTGTTGATTTCGCTGAGGTGCGCGAGGATGATGTGCTTGAGTTCATAATGCAGGACTTGGCTGACCACTCCCACCGCCTGGATGTTTGACAAGTGTCCCCGTGTGCTTTTAATCCGCTGTTTGAGCGGCCAATCGTATGGTCCTTCCATCAGCATGCGTTCGTCGTGATTGCTTTCGAGAACGAGAGAGCTGCAGTTTTTAAGTTTGGCGATGCAAAGCTGCGTCGGAAAGCCCAAATCCATCGCCACTCCAAGCTTGAGGTCGCTGCAGTCGTCTTTGCTGAAAGTGAAATTGCAACTGTCCGCAGCATCATGTGAAGAGGAAAAAGGGTGAACGACGATGTCTCCCACATAAAATGATTCACCGGTCTCGAAAAAGCAGGTCGGGACGCTCAGGCTGCCCAATTTGTGCGCGCAGTATTCATGAGTTTCCTCGTTTAGATAGATCGGCACTTTGAGCAGGCGGGAAAGGGCTCCGGCGCTTCTGGTATGATCCGAATGTTCGTGGCTGACGATGATCGCTTTGATCTCATGACGCGAAACACCCAAGGTTTCCATCGCTGCAAAGAGCTTCTTTGCCGAGACTCCGGCATCAAGCAGCAAGGCTGAGTTTTCTGTGCGAACGAGGACGCTGTTTCCCTTCGATCCGCTTACCAGCACGGAGGTTTGGAACATCTATCAGAACTTGGTCAATTTGTAATAGCGGTTGTTGATCTTGTCAAATTCCGTCCAGGACGCGTTTTCCGGTGCGGCTTCGATCAATTGAGCGACTCCGACGCTTTGAGCATCGAGGTTGTCGCAAAGATGCAGGACTGTGGCTTCCAGGGTCTGTGGCAAACGCACGGATGCTTTTTCATATTCGCCATGATGGGAGAGCACCAAATGTCTCAAATGGATGAGCAGTTCATCGGGGAAACCGAGAATCAACTTTGAATGATCGCAGAGCAATTGATCCGAGAGACTTAAATGCCCGATCAATCTGCCAATATCGGTGAAATCGATCGGAGGCTTGCCAGTGTATTCCATCACCTTGGCGACGTCGTGCAAAAGGGCTCCGCTGAGTAAAAGATCATAATTGACGGGATACATGGTAGAGACAAAATCGCAGAGCGAAGCCACGGAGATGGTGTGTTCGATCAAGCCGTGGATATAGTTGTGATGCCAGGACTTGGCAGCCGGCGCCATCAGATAGCGGGCAAAGAAATCCTTGTCCCCGAAGATCGAGCGCAGCAACTGATTCAGAAATGGGTTTTCAACCTTGTCCACGATGGCAAAGAAACGCTCCGCCAAGGTGTCCGGATCGATCTTGCTGCGGGTGAGGAAGTCCTCGAGGTTATATTCCGAGTGATCGGCAAAACGCAGCTTTGCGATAGTTAACTGTATCTGTCCCTTATAGTTCTGCACCGAGCCTTTAATCTTGAGGACGTCGCCTTCGGAGAAACCTTCCGCTTCCTTTTGCGCGTCCTTCCACACATAACCTATCGTGCTTCCGCTGCGATCCTGAAGTCTGAGCCTCAAAAACCAATCTTTCTTGCCTTCGCGCAAGTCTTTTTCCGCAACCAGATAGAAACCGACGATCTCCTGACCGACGATTTGTTGTAAATCCTGTATCTTGACGTTTTCCATGTTTATCACTTTATCATGCTAATTTTTCGGTTGATCTCCCGCTTGCCCCGGGCGTCGGAGTATTCGACGCGAATGAGATAGATTCCGGAGGTGGGAAAAAGGGATGAAGGTATGCTTTGCGATGCGCCCATCATCGGCTCGCCAAAGAGTTTTTGCCCGCGCAGGTTGTAAATGCTATAGGACAGATCGCGCAAAGTCTTGGCTTCATCGATCTGAATCGTCACGTTTCCGCAGTCCCGCATGGGATTGGGATAGATCTGCAGTGCAGGCGGAGAGATGTATTCATCCTCAACGGAAACGAGCGTGGCAAAATCCTCATAATCGGAAAAGAGGATGCTGCCCCCGCCATTGATCTGGAACCAGTAGTAGAGCCTGTAATCCGTTGCCAGAGCGCTGATGTCGATGTTTGCCAGTGAGATATTGTAGCTGCGTTCAAAGCTCTCATTATAGTTCAGAGTCGGGTTGATCACTTCAGCGTGGCTGACCCAACGCTCGAGTGTGAATCGGTTTGAGCCGCCGAGCTCGACCTTCTTGAACAAAGCCACAAAAAACCTGCCATTGGTCAACAGGTTGTAGTCCGTAGTCGTTGCAAAAAGATGAGTATCGGAGTTTGTGAGCGTAATTGTGGCGCTGATGTAATCCTCGCCGGAAGAAACAAGAAAGCTGCATTCTGAACCTGAGATGAATGTTCTCCCTTGAGCAGCAAGAGCCGCAAGCGATTGATACTGTGCTGGATAGGCAGTAGTATAACCAGTGATGCGCAGGGATCCGCTCAGCACAGTTCGAGGCAATGAATTGAAGCCATACCAGTGGTATCTTTGGGCGGCGGCGAGATTTGAGAAGTTATCTCCCAAAACGGGGAAATAGTTGATCACGTTCAAGGTCGGCAGATTGTATTGATCCTGCACAGCCAGGATTTGAGCGGCGTTGCTGGAACGCATGAAGTTCTCCGCCAAAAAGACCGGATAGCTGTGGGCAAAAGAGTTTTTATGCTTGATGATGGTGTTATTGAAAACGGGATCGGTGCTTGTTTGTGACAATTCGCTGTGGAGGGTGGCGCGGATTTTGATCTGCATCGGAGCACTGTGCAGCGTGAGGCGATGATCAAAATAGCCCGCGCTCTGCGAAGTGTAGGTGTAGAGGCTGCGGGCAGCGATCGTTTCCTGAATGTAAATCGTGTCCGAGATTGAATATTCCGCCAAGGGTGAGGTGATTAAAAGATCGATACGGGCGCTGCTAATGCTTTGATCCGAATGGTTGTAGATGCTGAAAGCGGGATAGACATCTTCACGAGGAGCGATATTGCCCGTAAAATCAAAATCCATCAGTTTCAGATCAGGCTCGCCGAGGACAAAATCCCCACTCAATCCAAAGAGCAGTTCGCAGTTGAATCCGGCATTGGCAAAGTTTTGGAAATAGGGATGTTGCACGTTGGAATTGAGATAATAGCTGCGAGTGCCGCTGCCGGCGGACGCGCTGACGTAGCGGTTGACAAAATTGGTGCTGTATGTGACAATCAGCCAGACGATTTCGGCTTGAATCACCCCGGGAAAATCGATCTGTAGATAGTTTTGCGTGACCGGTGCGGCTATAAGGACAAGTCTTTGACCCGGAAGCCCTGCTACTTCGTTGAAAAGCTCGACCCGCACAGAGTCCCCAATCTGTGGAAAATAGAGCAGCGCTTTGTCGATGGCAAATTCCACTTCGGGAATGGATGGATACTCAGCTCCAAAATCAAAACGCACCGCCCATTTGTCCGATCCGTAGAAACGGAAATCGTCGTTGCCGTTGTGATAGGCAAAGGTGTATTCACGAAGTTCTGAAGAAATCACCTGTTCTCCGCTGCCGGGAAAAACCACGATGGCGTTAAGCATGGTGCAAAACAGCAACAGGATCAGAAAAGCAGTCCGTTTCAAGATACTGCTCCGCCGATGATAGCGCGCGCCTTTTGCAGATCGTCGTGCATGACTTTGATCAAGCCGGCTTTGCCGTCGAACATTCTTTCCTCCCGGAGATACTTCAAGAGTTCAATTTCCATTCTTGCATCGTAAACATCGGCATCGAAATCAATTACAAAAGTTTCGATCTCTACGATGCCACTGTGTTTCACTGTGGGGCTTGTGCCGATATTTGTCAATCCAAAAAAAATCCCTGCTGCTAAATGCACCCGACTGAGATAGATACCGCACTTGGGGATCAACTGATGCGCGTCATCCAATACCAAATTTGCCGTGGGGAAACCCAGTTCGCGTCCAATGCCCAGCCCGCGGGATATCTTGCCAAATAAACGGTAGGGCTGGGTCAACAGCTCGTTTGCCGTCTCTATGTCTCCACTCAACAGCAGCTTGCGAATCATGGTGCTGCTAATCGGTTCGGTTCCGAACAGGCAGGGTTCGATGTATTCCAGCTCATAATCAAAGGCGCGGGCATGCTCAAGCAGAAAGCGGTAATCGCCTTCGCGATTGTGCCCAAAATGGGAATCGTAGCCCACAATGATCATCTGGGGATTGAACATGGGAATCAAGTATTCGAGCAAGAAGCTGTCCGCGCTGGTGTTGGCAAAATCCTCATCAAAGGGGATCACCTCGATCCTGTCAATGCCAAGCCCTTTCAGGATAGATCTTTTATAGTCGATCGGAGTCAAAAGCACCGGTTTGGCGTCCTTTTTCAATGTATATGCCGGCGGGACGTCGTAAGTGATCACAACGCTTTCCAGTCCCCGTTCCGCAGCAATCAATTCCATACGCTCCAAGAGTTTGCGATGTCCCAGGTGGACACCGTCGAAATTGCCGATGCTGATCACGCAGCGTTTCATGGTAGATTGATCCTTGGCTTGAGCAGATTATCCTTTCTGTCGCAAACGCTGCATAGGTTTGCACCAGAGTCGAAGATCATGATGGTGGCGCAGTCTTCTCCTTCGTTGGGGATGATCTTTCCCTGCATTAGTTTGATCAAACTTTCTTCGGTGAGAGTGAGGTGATCGCCTCTTTCAAACACGCGCTGCGCGGGATACAGACGGTCTCGCCAGTTGGTTTCGTCCAAGCTTTCCAAGGAAACGGCATCCTCTATTCTGATATCTCCGATGGCGGTTCTGCGCAGCTCAATAGTGTGCCCAACGCTGCCAAAACGCTCCGCCACCCATTCGCTCAGGCTGCGGATATAGGTGCCCTTGGACACTGTGCATGAATAGGAAATATATGGCAGTTCAATCTTGAGAAATTGAAACTTGCTGATCGTAGTGAGGCGAGCTGGCATTTCCGGTGCAATGCCTTGCCGGGCAAGCTTATAGGAACGGACTCCATCGATCTTGACTGCTGAATATGCAGGAACGGGAAGCTCTCTGATCGATAAAGCTTCCGCGCAGATGTTATGCGAATCTACTTCCGAAATCCCGATATCATTGGTTTCGATAACGCTGCCGGTTCTGTCTCCGCTGTCTGTTTTCGCTCCAAGTTTGATTTGTGCATTGTATTCTTTACTTTGGGCTTCGATGAATTGGCTCAGACGGGTGTAGGAACCCAAGGTGCAGACCAAGAGACCTGTAGCGAAGGGATCGAGTGTGCCACAGTGACCGATCCGGCGGAGCTTTGTGATTCTGCGCAAATGGCGAATCACATCGAAAGAAGTGATCCCCTCCGGTTTATCAATCAGGAGAAAACCTTTATCCGCAGTTGTTTGCGTAGTATTCATTCAAAGCTGAAACAAGTATTTTTTTGATCAGGGTCTTGACTTCGTCCAGACTGCCCTTGACTTGGCAACCGGCGGCGTTCTTGTGTCCACCACCGCCAAAGCTGACGGCGATCTTGTTCACATCGAGCTTGAGCGACCTCAAGCTGAGTTTGTAATGGTCGGTCTCTTCCTCGCGGAAATAGACGATGACGTCCAAGCCCTTCACTCCCTGCACCCAACGAGTGATATTCATCACCGCCTCGGAATCCAGATCATTGTGTTCCAACATCTTGATGCTTGAGTGCATATAGAGAATACGATCTTTATGATGAAGTTCGATCGTGGAAAGCACTTCGCCCACATAACGCATCTCGTATGCCGATTGATTGAGGAAATAATCCTTGTAGAGCGCGTGGGGAGCGATGCCGAGTGAATTGATCTCCCCCGCTATTCGAAACACGGACGAATTGACGTTGGCATTGGTAAAGTTGTTGGTATCGTTCAAGATAGTGGCATAAAGGCAGTTGCCGATATGGATTCGATCTTCGTCTTCAAGCCCTCTGATATCGCTCTCGAACAGATCAAAGAGGATTGCGCCCACCGAGACGTAGGACTGATCGATAAACGTGATCTCTACCGGAATTGTGCCATCCTCCTGTTCGTGATGATCGATGAGAACGGTCGTATTTGCCGCTTTGACCAAAGAATACCTCTCGCCCAAACGGTTTCTGCTGTTGCAATCCAACACGAAAAGCAGGTCAAACACCATTGACTGCCGATACTTCTCAATAGAGCAATCCTTCATCAGGAATGAAAAGCGATCAAGATTGCCTTCGTCGATCACGATCATGCTTTCAAACCCAAGCCTGGCGATCAGTCTCTGCAACGCAAGGGACGCGCAAAATCCGTCTCCGTCCGGATTGACGTGGGACATGATAGCGATTTTGAGCTCCGGTTTGAGCTGCGAAAGTATGGCATCTCTGAGATCTGCTATATTAATCATATCATCATAAAAAAAATCGTCTTTGCGGGACGATTTTTTTCCTTTTACATTGTGGTTTCGAGGGTGAGCGGGAAACGGGGATCAGTCCTCGTCGTCCTCGTCATAGTCATCATAATCGTCTTCGTCGGTATCAAAGTAGTCATCATCGTCCAAATAATCGTCGATGTCGATATCCGGATCGTAGTCCGAATCATCGTCATCGCCATACTCGTCCTTGATTTTGGCAAGCAAGTTATCGACTGTGGCGGCGCGATCCTCGGTTTCATCGTAAAAGAAGGACAGCTCGGGAATGGTTCTCATAATATTAGCTCCTGCGATTTGTTTTTTTAGAAAACCTGATGTTTTGATAAGGTGCTCTTTAATGATTTCATGGGGCTCCAGGTTATAGTAATGCGAAAAAAAGAGCTTGGCATAACGTAAGTCCTTGGAGATCACCACTTCGGTGATGCTCACCCAGGCAAGTTTGGGATCGCGCAGCTTTTGGCTGAGCGCGATGTTGAATATCTTTTTCAATTCTTCCTGGAGACGGGGTATTCGAAACGACTTCATTGCAGCTTTTTGGAAACCTCTTCGATGATATAGCACTCCAGCACGTCGCCTTCCTTGATGTCGCCAAAGTTCTTCAGCGAAAGACCGCATTCAGTGCCGGCGCGGGCTTCTTTGACGTCGTTGGCATAGTGTTTCAGGGATGAGAGAGCGTCCTCGGTGATGAGCACGTCGTTGCGGTAGAGGCGGACTTTGCAATTGCTGCGTATCACTCCGCGATCGACCTGGCAACCTGCTATCGTGCCGAGTTTCTTGATCTTAAAGACCTGTTTGATTGTGGCAGAACCGATAACAATATCGTTAAATTCCGGCTTGAGCATGCCTTCCAGGGAATTGCGTACATCTTCGATGGCGTCATAGATCACCTGATAGAGCTTGATCTCGACTCCTTCGTCTTCCGCAAGTTTTCTGGCTTGCTGGTTGGCGCGCACGTGGAAACCGATGATGATGGCATCGGAGGCAGAAGCGAGGGTCACATCCGCTTCGTTGATCCCGCCGACACTTTTATGGATGATATTGACCTGCACTTCGTCGTTTGAGATCTTCTGGAAGGAATCCGCCAAAGCTTCGGCAGATCCATCCGTATCCGTTTTCATGATAATATTGAGGTCATTGATTTGGTTTTCCTTGATGCGGGCAAAGATGTTTTGCAGCGAGGATTTGTTCTGATACTTCTCTCGCTCGAGACGAACCTGCTGACGCTCGGTGCTGATTCCTCTGGCGGTCTTTTCGGTATCTACCTGATTGAGGACGTCGCCTGCCTTGGGGGTCTGGGATAGTCCATAGACTCTTGCGACATCTGAGGGATAAAGCACTTTGATCTCGGTTCCGCGTTCGTTTTCCATTCTGCGGATACGTCCGTGGGTGGCGCCGCAGACCACAATGTCCCCGCGCTTGAGAGTTCCCACCCGCATCAGGACTGTGGCAACGGAACCCATGCGGGTATCCTTTTCGGATTCGATCACGACCGCTTCGCCCGGGACGTTCGTTTTTGCTTTGAGTTCCATCAATTCCGCAGTGAGCAGAATCACTTCGATCAGATTGAGGATGCCTTCTCCGGTGACGACGGAGGTCTTGCACCAGGGAACGTCACCGCCATATTGTTCGAGATACACGCCATAATCCAGAAGCTGAGCGATGACGCGGTCGATATTGGTTTCCGGGAGGTCTATCTTGTTGATGGCGATGATGATCTGTACTCCGGCTGCTTTGGCATGATCGATTGCTTCGCGGGTTTGGGGTTTCATGCCTTCTGTGCCGGCGACCACGATGACCGCTATATCCGTCACATTCGCTCCGCGGGCACGCATTGCGGTGAAAGCTTCGTGACCGGGGGTGTCTAAAAATGTTATTTTGTGTTTGTTGATTTCGATCTGATAGGCACCTATGTGTTGTGTGATGCCACCGGATTCTCCGGCTACGATATTGGTGCTGCGAATATAGTCCAGGATCGAAGTCTTGCCATGATCCACGTGTCCCATGATCGTGACTACTGGAGGGCGGGGCTCTTCTTCGACATCCAGATACTGCTCTTTTTCGCGATCGATGATATCTCCGCCATATTCATCTTCAAAGCGGAAATCCACTTTGAATTCGTCGCAGATCATTTCCAGGGAATCCTTGTCCATGCGCTGGTTCATAGTGACTAATTGACCCATCATAAAGAACTTTGAGATGATCTCCGCCGGCGAGACGTTCATGATCTTTGCCAGCTCGCTAACGGAAGTATATTCGCGGATCACAATCTGGTTGGATCCGCTATCGCTAACAAATTGGGCTTCGCGGTGATATTTCTTGCGCTTACCGGATTTTTGCATGGTCTTCTTGATGTTGCGGGAGATTTGAGCTTCGTCGATTTCGACCGGTTCGGCAACCTTTTGTTTGCTCTTCTTGGTGCTGGTGATGATCGCTTTTTTGTGTTTGCTCTTGTCGCCCAGTTCCTCGTGGCTCACTTTGGCTTTGCCAAATTTCTTTTCTTCAGCTTCTTTTGCCGGATCGACGGGAATGGGTATCGGTTTGGGAGCTTCCTGACCGGGCGCGGGTTTTCTGCGAAACTCATCAGGTTTCTTTCTGAGGTCTGGTCTGCCTCTATCCGTATGCGGGGCACCGGGTTTTGGCTGGCTTAGCCGATCGCGGTTGCCGTGTGATTCCGTATATGATCTTGGTTTTCGTGGATCTCTGGTCCCTGAGGAAGTCGTACTCTTGGCTTGGGTGTAAGGAACGATTATCCGGTTTGGAGGAGCGACCGGCATCGTTTTGGTAGGCAGGGGCTCGGGTTCCACTTTGGTTTCAGTGTGAGCAGCCGGCAAAATGGGCTCTTCGATGACCGTTTCCGGTTCGATGATCCGTTCGGGTTCGGATTGAACCGGTTGAATAGCCGGAGATGTCGTTATCGGCTTAGCCTTGGCTGCCTGGCGCTGCTCGATAAAGCGTTTTCTATCGCGCTCGGCACGCTTTTCCGCGTCCACCTGTTCGTTGTACTTCTGTCTGATCCGATTGGCAATTTCTTCTTCGATGAAACTCATGTGGCTTTTGGTGATCACACCAAGATCGATGAGGTGTTTTTTCAACGCCATCGTACTGATCCTGAGTTCCTTTGCCAATTCATGTACTCGTATCTGCAATTTCTCCTCCACTCATGGTTTTGCCGTCCAATATTCCATCATTTTGGCGGCAAATTGCTTATCACTGATGCCCAGGATTCCCGTCAACGGCAATCCAAGGGCGTTGCTGATCGATATCTGGTTCCCCATTTGGATGGAAGCCACGGGGAGCTTGTTTTCTTCAATCTCGCGCAATATCTTCTGGGTGCTTCGCGTAGCTGTGTCTTCGGCGATCACGATCAGATACAGCTTGTTACGATGCATCGCACGTATGCAGGCATCGGCTCCCGCCACCAGTTTTCCGGCTTTGCGGGCAAATTGCATCAGATTCAATATTTTTGTCTCGGCATCCGCTGGCGTGCTCATGCTTGATGTCCTTTGCGGGAAAACGTTTCGGCAAGCACGGTGTTGCTAAATCCAACGCGTTTGAGCCGGCGCTTTTTCCACTTTTCTAATCCCAGGATGCATTCCTTTTCGGGACACAGATACTGCTTTCTTGTCTGCAGACGGCGGTGCATATCAAAAACCACGCTATCTTTAAGGATAAAGAAATTGAGTAGCTGTTTATAGTCAACCTTTTTTTTGCACACCACACAAGTGCGTTGTGGAAGATGTCCCGCTTTGCTATTACGATTTGGCATCAGAAATATTTCGCCGCTTCCTTGAGCCGTTCGGCAGTGCGCAGACCGACTCCATCGAGGTTGCAAAGTTCTTCCACCGCGGCAGCAAAGATATCCTGCACTGAAGTGTATCCCGCATGGCGCAAAATCTCCGCGATTTTTGCGGATACACCGTCGAGTTCGGTGATATGACTGATGGTGCGGCGTTCTTTTGCCATTTTTTCATCATATTCGGCTTGGGTAAAGATGTCGATCTTCATACCGGTCAGTTTGGCGGCAAGTTTGACGTTTTTGCCCTGTTTTCCAATCGCGATGACCTTTTCGGTTTCATCGACAATCACGCTGGCGCTTTTGGCACGATCTACGATCACGCGCTTTACGTTAGCCACTCCGAGCGCGTTTTTGATCATACACTCAAGATTATCGCTGAAGACAACGATGTCGATCTGTTCGCCGTGCAATTCCTTGCGGATGCCATCGATGCGGGTTCCTTTGATACCAATGCAGGCAGAGACGGGATCGATTCTTGCGTCTGTGGTTTCCAGCTCGACCTTGGTGCGAACGCCTGGTTCACGAACGATCTTGCGGATTTTGATCACACCGGAATAGATCTCAGGGATCTCGGCTTCAAAGAGTTTCTTGACAAATTCGGGATTGGTGCGGGAAAGGATGATCGTCACGTTTGATTGATGCGTTCGAATATTGACTACATAAGCTTTGATGTTGTCTCCCACGCGGTAATATTCGTTTTCGATCTGTTCATCAGCCGGCAGCAAAGCATCCGTGTATCCGATATCGATACGGTACCCGCCAAAATCGTCGATAGACTTGATCCTGCCGGTCACGATCGTGTGTTTTTGTTTGTTAAAGTCGTTTTGGATCTTTTCTTCTTCCAGTCTGTGAATCCTATCCGCGATGATCTTTTGCGCGGTTTTCACCAGTTTAGGCTCAAAGTCGTGCAACGCCATGCTGCGTTCAATGTATTGATCCAATTGGGCATATCGGTCATAATCAGATTTGGCATCCTCAAGCGAGATCTCTCCCAAGCCCTCTTCCACTTCCACCACTTTGCATTTGAAGTTGGCTTTGATCGAGCCGGTGGCTTCGTCGATAAACACGTTCAGTTCGTTTTCAGGCTGGAGTTTTTTGCTCAGGGTGCCGGAGATCGCCTCCACGATGATCTCCTGGATCTGGTCCTTGTCCAGTTGTTTGCTGGCGGCAAGTTTGATGACCGCGTCCAAAATGTTAGCGCTCATTGTCTTTCTCCCTCGGAGTATCGGTTAAAAATACCGTTTTGGCTCGCAAAATCTGTTTGAATGTGATCTCCACCATCGTTCCCCGGTCGTCCAAAACGATCGTGTCCTGATTGACCTCAGCAAGCGTGCCAAGGGTGGAAAGTTTCTGCTCTCCGTCGTTCCACTGCACGGCTACTTTTTCGTTGATGGCGCTCACGTAATGACTCTTCAGTTTCAGGGGACGCTCGATCCCAGGGGACGACACTTCCAGATAATAACGATCCGGAATCAGGTCAAAGATCTCAAGTTCTTCTCCCAGAGCACGGCTAAATTGGGCGCATTCGTCCAACGTGATCCCACCGATCTTGGTGAGATACACAGTTATGATTCTGCCTTTGCCGGACATCTTTTCGTCGATGTCATACACTGCGACATTCATCCTCTGGCAAATCTTCTTGGCAATCTCTTCAATCTGTACTCGAAAAAAATCCATCTTTATGGGTCCCCTTAATTCACTCATTTTACATCAAAAAAAATAGCTAACTTCGTAGCTATCAAACACCGCTTTCGCGGATAAACTATATAAGTAGCTGGTGCTGCGTCTGCATCTATTCCAGTTGTGCCAGATTCTGGAAGGCAGGATATATGTCAAGATAAAATCGCGGATGGCGAAAAATCGCGCCTCTGTATCCCATCTTGATTATCACGCCTCGCATTGCCGAAAGACGGATCTTGGATGCCAGTTTGCCGGGATACGGAATTACTCAAATTAATTTCGCTTTCGCATTTCGCTCCAAATTTCGCTTCGCAGCATCGGCATGCTGCGCCACCCATTGGGAAGCCGAACTCCGATTCGGCTGTGGGGAAGCGGAATTCCCCACCCCAATTCCTCTCCCATTGTTTACAATTTTGTTTACAATTTGTTTTTCCACGGTGGCGGCAAGCCGCTCTATCACTTGACAGCGTTAATCAAGCCTTAATCAAGCGTTAATCAAGCGTAATAAAACTAACGCTTGATTAACGCTTGATTAAGGCTTGATTAACACTTTGGATGTAGCGCAGCATGCCGATGCTGCGGAAGCGAAATATTAAGCCAATATTAAGCCACTCATTAAGCCACTCATTAAGCCAAAATAAAGCCAATTTTAGAGCCAATATTGGAGCCAAAATAAAGCAAGTTGTAGCAAATTCAACACAAAATCCGGCAAAGAACCGGAGATCGAAAATAGGGGAAAATGACCTTCGAAACAGACTACTTCCAACCTATCGTAGCT
>JAUYAR010000115.1 GCA_030693415.1 Candidatus Cloacimonadaceae bacterium
GTTGCTTATTGCCACTTTGGTTGCGATTATTGTAGTTATTCAGGCTCATTTTGAAATGCTGTTGCCCAAACTGGCAACTACTAACCCAAACTCGCAGGCAGAGCAAATTCATAAAAATTGAGTTTTTTCCAGGGAGTCGTATTCATACAATCACAATGATTTTACTGTAAAAACAAGTGCTGCTATTTGTCAACATTTATTTTAATTTATTCACATTCTCCTTTTTTACAAAAGCTTCGACCCAGCTTGGAAATTGCTCAGTTCAAGTTGATTTGAGGCTTTCTGATACTGCGTTTCCATATATTCTGTCTCTGTTGCAACCAATTTTAACCGTATATTTAGGGGTTGTTCCTCTCATCCCAAAACCTCTATCCCGAAACATCTATCAACATCTCCACAACATTTGAGTTTCGTTTCCGCGAATTCCGCAGCATCGGCATGCTGCCACTACATCGTGCACGTCCCACTGCGTCAATCATGCATTAATCAAGCGTTAATCAAGCGTAATAAAACTAACGCTTGATTAACGCTTGATTAAGGCTTGATTAACGCTTTGAAAGGAGGTGGCAAGGTGATAGAAGGCGTAAATAACTGCTATGGATGCATATAGATGTTTACGATGTTCGCTTGTTTTATATGCGGTTTTCAAGTGGTTTTTGAGTGTTTGAGGAGTGTTTGAGGAGTTTTGGGGAGTTTTGGCGAGATAGCTTTCCTGATCTATACATCAAGCCGATATGCCTGTGGTTGAGCACAATAACCAGTTGATAACCGGGCTCTTTGAGGGTCCATGCTCGCTATTCTGGTTTGCATGGCGCGCCAAACCGCGATGGATCATCACCTGCGGCGCGGGCTTCACTTCAACAAAAACACTGCATACGCCACATAGACCGCAAGCAGCAATCCGCCCTCACGTCTGTCCAAACAGTGCTTGCTGGGTATGAACATGAAAAGGAAAAGCAGCAAGCCGGCAAGAATCATCAGCGAAAAATCCATGTTGAAGGATGATTTGTAGAGGGGCGGATCGATCATTGAAGATACTCCGAGGACAAGCAGAAGGTTGAAGACGTTGGAGCCGACGATGTTGCCGACCGCGATATCGGGATGTTTTTTGTATGCCGCCACCGCCGAAGTCGCCAATTCCGGCAAAGAAGTTCCGGCAGCCACAATCGTGAGAGCGATCACCTTTTCGCTGATGCCAAATTCATTGGCGATGAAAAGCGCCTGTTTGACAATGACTTCGCCGCCGATGATCAATCCAGTCATTCCGGCAATGATTCCGGCAAGCGTCCAAAACATGGAATATAGTTTGATGTTCGCGCCTTCGACAGTTCCGGATTTGCTCAAACGCCAATTGTATGCCAAAAACAAGCCAAAAACCGCCAACAGGATCAAACCGTCAAACCTGCTCATCATATTGACGGCAGTGGGGTTGAACCAATTGTCGTTGACTAACAAGAGCGCCAAAACGGAGATAAAAAGCACGAATGGGATTTCTTTCCAGGTAGTAGCGACTTTCACTTCCAGAGGATAGATCAATGAACTGATACCCAGGATGATGAAGATATTGAAATTGTTGCTGCCGATCACGTTTCCAAACGCGATGTCCGAAGCGCCCTTGAGGCTGGAAATGACGTTTACGACCAGCTCCGGAGCGGAAGTCCCAAACGCGACCACCGTCAACCCGATCACGATCTGCGGAATATCAAATCTCTTTGCCAGAGAGCTCGCGCCCTTCACCAGCCAGTTTGCACCCACAATCAAGAACACAAGCCCCACTATCAAATATAGCACCGATAATATCATTTTCACCTCTGTGAATATATGATAATGAGCCGGCGCGTTGCAGCAATAGTTAATGTGCTTTCAGGTTGATTCAGCGCAGAATGCAGGGTCAATTTTATTCCAGGGGGATGCCACAACGCTAACTTTTCTTGACAAAAAGCGCCCTTGATTTATGCGATGCAAAATTGATAATAGAACCTTTGGCATCCCGATGTCCTTTGATGGAGGGGGGTCTCAGATCTAAGAGGAATTATGCATACAGCACCGCGTGGAGAACGCCTGATCATCACTTTGCTGGGAAACCGAAATGCCGGAAAATCCAGCCTGATCAATGCTATCACCGGACAGGAGATTGCCATCGTCTCGGAAATCCCCGGCACTACCACCGATCCGGTTGATAAACGTTATGAGCTCCTCCCGCTGGGTTCGGTCACTTTCTATGATACCGCAGGTTTGGATGATTCCGGCGAGCTTGGCGAAAAGCGCGTCAAAGCCACAATCAAGATCCTTTACCGCACGGATATCGCGCTTTTTATCAACGATGGCAGCCCTTTTTCAGCTAGCGAATACGAAACCCTTGCCCGCATCCGCGAAATGAACATCCCGCTGCTGATGGTCTTCAACAAGCTCGATCTGAACCCTCCCGCTGAGCAAAACATCGCCTATTGCAAAGCGCAGAACATCCGCTGGATCAGTGTCTCGGCGGAAAAAGGCGAATATATCACCGCTGCCAAGAATCTGATCATCGAGCTGGCACCCCAGCATACCAAACAGGAAAAAACCATCATCGGAGATCTTGTCTCTCCCAAAGACCGCGTCATCCTTGTGACTCCGATCGATTCGGCGGCTCCCAAGGGACGCCTGATCCTGCCTCAGGTTCAGGTGCTGCGCGATCTTTTGGATTCCGGTGCCATAGTCCTCGTCGTCCGCGAATTTGAATTGATCCATGCCCTGCAAGCTTTGAATACCGATCCCGATCTCGTGATCACCGATTCTCAAGTGATCAAAGAGGTAGTGCGAGACCTTCCTCCGGGAGTGAAATTGACCACCTTTTCCATCCTCTTTGCACGCTACAAAGGCGATCTCAATATCCTCGCCGAAGGGGTCAGACAGATAGATAAACTACTCGACGGAGATCGTATTCTGATCGCGGAAGCCTGTTCCCATCACGTTCAGGCAGACGATATCGGCAGAGTCAAGCTTCCCCGCTGGCTCAAAGAATACACCGGCAAGAGCCTAATTCACGAAGTCTATTCCGGACACGATTTCCCCGAAAATCTGGAGGAATATGCCCTTGTCATTCATTGCGGTGGCTGCATGCTGAACTTCATGGAACAGAACCGCCGCATCGTCGAAGCGCGGCGCAGAGGCGTCCCGATCACCAATTATGGTTTGGCGATCTCCAAGCTGCAGGGCGTCTTTGAACGCGCGGTTGAGCCCTTTGGTATATGAAGAGGGGGGCAAAGATGCCAAGCTATGAGCCTTCGATTATCTTGCAACATAATGAAAAATATATGATTTTAAGATATGCAGGCTGACCGGGAGAAAAGATGAAACAGACCCGGTTCAGACACCGCTTTCCCCGTCATTACAAGGATGTATGGGTTTTGATCCTGCTCGCGCTCGTGCTTGCGGGGTTCACTCACTGCCTTTTCAGGATTCCCTTTTTGCGCGAATTGGAAACAAAGACTATTGATCTGCGATTCCGCCTCTCCCCAAAACCAGAGCTTGCCGATACGAGCATTGTTTTGATCGCCATCGATCAGGGTTCTCTCGATTTTGGCAGAAGGGTTTTACAGCAAGGCTGGCCCTGGCCTCGGGATTTCTATGCCGTTGTTTCTCAATACCTTGGACAACAGCAGGCGGCTTCCGTGATGTATGACATCCTTTTCGACGAAGCCGATTTTGAACGCGGGGGCTTTGACGGAGACGATGTTTTTGCCGCAGCTCTGCGGGAAAGCGGAAACGCCGTTCTGAGCATGATTTTCACCCATTTCCCCACCGAAAGCGATACTCTGATCCTGCCCCACGCCATAGGCTCCGGCAACGCCATGGATGGGCTCTGGCAAGGTGTTCAGCCTCCCGTTGCGCCACTTTCGACAAGTGCCAAAGCCCTTGCCGGAATCAATCTCCTCAGCAGCGACGATTCCACTATCCGCCGCGCACCGCTTTATTACACTTATGCAGGGAACCTCTATCCCAGCCTTGCCTTCGCTGCCTATCTCACTGCCAAAAAGGCAGATGCAAGCACACAGATCAAACGCTTCAAGGTAGATTCATCGGGACAGACCTATCTCAACTGGTATGGCAAAGGCGGTGCCGATGGAGTGTTTAAATACTACCCCTACAAGACCTTGCTGGAATCTGCAGTTGCCTCACAGAATGGTTTCACACCTCCTATACCGGATGGCTGGTTCAAGGGCAAACACCTGATCATCGGCACCACCGCCACCGGCTTGATGGATCTCAAAACCAGTCCCTACACCTGGGGCATGCCGGGTATGGAAACCTGGGCGACGCAGCTCAGCAACCTGCTGAACGACGATTTTATCCGCTTTCTCACTCCCTGGCAGAGCTATCTGATCATCTTTATGGTCAGTTTCCTCGTGTTGCTGATGGTGGCGAGGATGAACAACCTGCTCTCCGCCGCCGGTGTGCTTTTGCTGATCGCGCTGTTATTGCTGGTTGCCTATAAGCTATTTGACGCCAACCGGATAGCCATCGATATCAGTGCCACGCTCAGTGCCCTTGTGGTTGCCTGGCTCGGTATTCTCACCCTCAGCTATGTGATGGAAGGCAGGCACAAACGCGAGCTGCGCCAAATTTTCAACCGTTATCTGCATCCGGATCTGGTCAACCGCATCGTCGAAAATCCTGATCTTGTGCAAATGGGCGGTGAGGAACTGAGCGTAAGCATAATGTTTTCTGATATATACAACTTCACCGGTTTCTCCGAGAACGTGGGTCCCACCGATCTCGTGAGCTATCTGAACGAATATTTCCGCAGTTTCACAAATTCTATCCTCGATCACAATGGACTGTTGGACAAATATACCGGCGACGGCTTGATGGCGGTCTTTGGAGCTCCCCTTCCCCGAAATGATCATGCTCTATTGGCTTGCCAGGCGGCATTGGCACACCGCGAATATGCTCTTACTTTCAAAGACAAGACGGATCTCAGCCCTCCGGAACACTTTCACCTCAATACCCGCCTCGGCATTAATTCCGGCGTCGTCGTTTCCGGTAATATCGGTTCCGAACGCCGTATGGAATATACCTCGATCGGCGATCCGGTCAATCTCGCCAGCCGTTTGGAGGGCACCAATAAGGTTTTCCATACCCACATCATCATCAGCCAAAGTACCTTCGAGCTGGTGAAGGACGTCATGCTCTGCCGCGAACTGGACACCCTTCGCGTCGTTGGGAAGCTTGAGCCCACAATCATTTATGAACTGATCGGGGATAAAGCGAAAGTGGACATGAGCACATTATCCTGGCTGGATGACTATCACAATGCGTTGGAGCTTTACCGCAAAGGGGATTTCGCTGCCGCCGCGGATATCTTTTTACGCCTCAGCGAATCTCCCCAAAAGGACAAAGCCTCCCACACCATGATGCTTCGCTGCCAAAAACTCATCTCCAATCCGCCCGTGGACTGGGACGGGGTCTATGTCCTGGCGGAAAAATAATAATGTTAAACCACAGAGATGAGAGATGAGATGCGCCACAGGTATGCCAATCTCCACAGTTGGGCGGTTTGCTCGAAACGCGAAATAGACACTAATGGCGCAGCTTATCTCATCTCTCATCTCTCATCTCTCACCCGTTCACTAAATCAAAGTCCTACAGGAGAATAAACAACTATGCCACTCATCGAACACATGCTCACCGGATACCTTGATTGGGTTCGCGCCATGCCGATTCTATCCGCGATGATTCAATTTGCCATCCTCGGCACGTTTGGAGAAGTCATCTCCAAATGGATCGTGCGCAAAAGCTTCAAATTCCCTTTCAGTTTTGGCATAACATTATGGAAAATGGTCGTTTGGGCGATCCTCGCCGTCGGCATCAAATATGCCTTCAAAGGCTACATCGGCTTTGTCGGTCATTTGGAAGAGCTGGGTATGCTACCCCCTTTGAGTAAGCTGGGAAAGGCTTTCACCATTTCGGCGATGATGAATCTGCAATTTGGCATCACCCTGGTTTTGGCACACCGCGTACTGGATAACATCATGGAAAAGCAGAAAAACTGGGCGGGACTGCACAAAGGCATCTATTCGCTGATCTGGTTTTGGATTCCGGCGCACACCGCCACTTTCATGCTGCCGGATGTCTATCGCATCGGGCTGGCGGCGCTCTGGTCATTGGTTTTGGGTTTGCTATTAGGCATCTTTAACCGCAATTAATCCGCTATGGATTCCTTAGTCCGCAAACCTTATCCTGCTCCGTTATTATTGCCGCTGGCTTTGTGGTGCATCGGCATCGTGCTGTCCCGCAGCGTATTGGGAGACGTCAATCCGCTGGTATTGATCATCCCCGCGATGATTTTGGGACTGGGCGCTTTTGTGTGCAAACGCTACTCATTGTTTCCTCTGATCCTGTTGATCGTTCTTTTGGGAGCGATGCGCTATCAAATGACCCGCAAGGATGATTCCATACTCTCACAAATCCTATCCGGACAAACACATATCCAGCAGTATGCCGTTTTTGAAGTGAGCAAAGAGATATCATCAACCGCCTTTGAGATCCGCCTGATCAAACTGGCGGAGCATGATCTTGACGAGAGGCTCATCCTCTTTTCGGACAATGGCTTGCAACCCGGAAAGCGCTATCGTGCAATGCTGGAAATCTTGCCCCAGACCAGCGATCCCATTCTGGATATCTTTCCGCAAAGATACCCAGCCAAAGCTTATGTGCGCATCGGGCTTGAAGAGCTTTCCGAAGCCTCCGGAACCGCGTTCACAGCCCGCTGGCGAAGCTCACTGAAGCGCAACCTGGAGCATAAACTAGGGCAAAAGGCAAATATGGCTCTTGCCCTGCTTTTGTCCGATCCGGGAGCGAAAGCGGACTATCGGGAACCCATGACACGGGGCGGAATCGTGCATCTGATCGTGGTTAGCGGCTTACACGTATGGTTCATCTACCTGATCTCGATGGTTTTGCTGAATCTACTCTTGCCCAGAAAGATGGCGGAAGCGCTTTTCCTCGTTCTGATCTGCCTTTTCGCCGCGCTCAATCATTGGTCGCCACCGGTCATGCGAGCGGTGTTGATGATCGCGTTATTTATCTTTGCCCGCTGGTTCAGCCGTCCGGTTTCCAAGGCGCAAGTGCTTGCCATCAGCTTGTTTATCGTCACTATGATCGATCCCGCTCAGCTCTTTGGCGTGAGTTTGCAGCTTTCTTATCTCTGTGTGGGGATCATCATGCTTGCGGTGCCGGAGCTGAGATTGTTCAAGCGCGAGCCCATCGACCAAAACCTCTTTCAGAAAGGAACATCACGGCTTGCGCAGTATGGGGCGATGACCCTTTGGGTGAGTATTGGTGTCATTCCGCTAACCCTATATTATTTTGGCACTGGATCGCTCAACGGCATTGTCGGCAACCTCGTCGCCATCCCTTTGATGGGCTTGATCTTGCCGCTTTCATTTTTGGTGTTGATCCTTCCCGCTGGCAGCTTCGCACTTACTTTGATCACGCTTTCCTGGGGCTTTTTGATGATGCTTTTTGATCGCTGGGTGGAGCTTTGTGCCGCCTTGCCGCTCTTTCTGCAAAACGCACATATCGCAGCTTTGCAGGTGCTTGGAATGATCTTGATAATCCTACCGCTAATGCTATGGATAAAACAGCGCAAAGGACGGCAATATAGACACATACTCCCCGTTTGCGCGCTCGGACTGCTGCTCTTTTTCATTCCCCTGATGAAACATGGGGGCGGCGCGGGAATCTATATCTTCGATGCCGGAACGGCAGATTGCATATTGATAAAACTCAAAGACGGCAACACCATCCTGATCGACACTGGCGCTTCTTCACGTGCTTATGGAGAGCGCCAACCCTCCCAAGAGGCAATAATATCCACCAATAGCTGGGCGCGGAAAAAGCTGCTTCCCTGGCTGGGCAGAAAGGGCATCCGCGTGATCGACCTTCTCATTCTGACCCATCTGCACGACGATCATATCGGCGGAGTCCCCGCTTTGGCGACAAACATGCCCATCAAAAACATCGCAGTCACGGATGAAACGCTTGTTAGTCCGGTCTGGAAAGCTTGGATGGAGCAAAACTGGTTTGCCAAAAGCGCTCTGCACGCCGTCACGGATACGATGAGCATTTTCGTTGGCGGGGCGAAACTCAAGTTTTTGCACCCGGATTCCACCTATTTCGGTGCCAAGGAAAATAACCGCAGCATTGTCCTCCGTTTGGACTATGCAGGAAGCAGTTATCTCTTCCCCGCTGATATCGAACACGTTGACGAGCTGCATCTTATCGAGAATCATGGGCAATTTCTGGATGTCGATTATTTCAAGGCGGCGCATCATGGCAGCAAATCATCCAACAGTGCCGATTTTCTGCGCGTCGTTTCTCCCCGAGAAGTGTGGATAACCGCAAGCGTCAAAAACAGATATGGATTCCCCCACCAAGAGCCGATGCGGATCTTCAAGCACCACGCACAGCGAATTAGAAGCACCGCCACCGGCACGATTTATCTGCCTTTTTCACAAAAAGATTGACAGCCACGCCAGCATTCCGCTTTGATGACACAAAGTGCAGCAAAGGAAAAAAAGCTATGCAAGATCAGATCGAAACCGCTCTCGGAATGGAAGAGATATATGCTCTCATCGATCCGCCGTCAAACTTTTTGGAAAAGGTGAAGCGCGAGCACCTCAAAGATCCCACGCCCAGCTTAAAAGGCGCAGTGGCTAACTATGATCGCATGCCCCTGCTCCGCATCTATATTCAAGATAAAAAAGACTATAATCGACTGCGCGAAGCTCTTGCCCAGATTCCGGAACCCGTCATTCCTACAAGCACCGGAACTCTCGCCCTGCACGAATTCTTCCTGATCAAGGAGTTTATCCACTACTACTCGCGCTTGCGCAATTTATCCCGAGTTGCATTTTGGCATTCAAAGTTTTCATTTCCCGATCTTAGCGAACTCGCCAAACTGCTTGATCCGGAAAAGAGTGCCCTCCCTGCTTTCCGTCTGGGACCCGCTTTCAGCAACAAACTGGCTGCTCTGATCGCGCAGAAACAGGACATCTTCCTGATGCTCAACCACGCCCGCCACAGCGCTCTGGAAAAGGCAAAGACTGAGCTTGGCATG
The DNA here is from genome assembly GCA_030693415.1 of Candidatus Cloacimonadaceae bacterium. Lineage (NCBI taxonomy): Bacteria > Pseudomonadati > Candidatus Cloacimonadota > Cloacimonadia (SeqCode) > Cloacimonadales (SeqCode) > Cloacimonadaceae (SeqCode) > Cloacimonadaceae bacterium (SeqCode). Next base: position 9,104 of record JAUYAR010000115.1, read on the forward strand.
CCAAATCTCAAGGAAGACTTCATCCTTTCCCGCGCCCAAAAAGACCTTTTGGCAAACATCCAAAGCTCCGGACACTTCATAATAGTCAGCGAAAACGTCGCCAATTGCAGTTTCCGCCTCGCCGATAGCAAGCTCTGCCTGGCGTTGAAAGCAGAGCTAAGCAAACTCGATCTGAAACTCGAGAAAGAAGAAAACCGCGTCCTGAAACGCCTTTCCACCCAGATTCATAAAGCGGTTCCGCTCTTGAAAAGGGCAAAAAAGGCCGTCGCCGAAATCGGTTGGATCTTCATGCTGACGGAGTTTGGCATCAAATATAAATGCCAGATCCCCAAGTTCTCCAAAATAACTGAAATCAAGCTCAAACAAGCGCGTAACCTCCCTCTCGAGCTCCATCTGAATCGCCAAAAGCGAAACTATCAAGCCCTCGATCTGGAGTTTAACGATCATACCAATCTGATCACGGGTCCGAATATGGGCGGCAAAACAAGTATCCTCAAAACCCTGGGGCAGATGGCATTACTGGCTCGCCGCGGCATTCCGCTACCCTGTGAATCGGCAAAGATCCCTTTCTTTGAACATGTATGGTACAATCACGATTCCAGCGGCGAAGACGGTGATTTGAGCAGTTTCGGCAGAGAAGTCGTCAACTTTTCCAACGCCTTGCAACACAATGGTTTCAACCTCTTTCTATTGGACGAATTTGCCAAGGGCACCAATCCCGCGGAGGGGGAAGCCATTGCCAGCGCAGTGCTTAAACACCTTGGCACCTCAGATGGTATATGCGTCGCTGCTACTCATTTCAGCGCCCCTGCTTTGATTAGCGATTTTGCCCAGTTCTGCATCGCCGGACTCGATCTCAAAGCCTTTTCCAGCAACAAACTGAAAGATATCAGCCCCGCCAAACGCCTGAAACTACTCTCCGACAACATGGACTTTCGCCTCCTGCGCCTAAAAAATAACCAAGCGCCACCTCAATGCGCCATCGCCGTAGCTCGCGTGCTCGGCATGCCGGAAGGGATATTAACCCTGATAAATATGGAGAAATGATGCCAAAACTCAGCATCCGAGAAGCCACCGATCTTGCCCTTGAAATCGGCAGAATCCTTTTGGAAGGCGGCTCCACGACTAACCGCGTGGAATTGATGATGATCAAGGTCTGCACCTGTTTCGGGTATCCGCTCACCGAGGCATTCGTCACTCCCACCGGCATTTTCCTTTCCCTTTCCGATGGCGTGAATGACATCAGCACCAGCATCAAACGTATCCCCACGCGCCGCATCGACCTCGGCAAAATCACAAGAGTCAACAAACTGGTCTATAAACTGGAGGAAATCAGCAAAGACGAATCGATTGTAAATATGAGCGCGGCGGAATTTCGCAAAGAACTCTTGGAGATCGAAAACGAGCGGGTCTGGCCCGAATGGTTAAAACTCTTTTGTGGAGGCGGAACGGCAGGATTTTTCTGTCTGCTGTTTGGCGGAAGCTGGCTGGAATTTGCCGTTGCCTATTTGGTGGGCGTGATGGTCTCCATCGCGCTGAAATACATCAGCATCCTGGGCATCAACAACTTCCTTATGAACGCACTCGGCGCCGCACTGATCGTTATTTTTGCCAAGACTTTGGACTACTGGGTTCCCAATATCCGGGTGGACAGCATCATCATTGGCGGCATCATGCTGCTCGTTCCTGGTCTGGCAATCGTCAATGCCATTCGGGACACCATGAGTGGAGACCTCGTATCCGGCACTGCCAGAGGCGCGGAAGCGCTTTTTATCGCAGTCGCGATCGCCACCGGCAGCGGCTCGATGCTCAAGCTCTGGACACTTTTGGAGATCTGAGATGAGCCCCTTTGACTACAACACGCTGATGCAGTTTTGCTGGGCTTTTCTATCTATTCTGGGCTTTTCGATCCGCGTCAATCTCAAAGGCGCCAAGCTGATTTTCATCGCTTTGGGAGCGGGTCTCACCTGGGTGTTCTATCTCGTTATCCTCTTCTACAGTAATTCCTTGTTGTTTTCTGTGTTCTGTTCGACTATCTTAGTATGTAGCTATTCGGAAATTGTGGCACGGATATTCAAGGTGCCCGTCTCGGTTTTTGTGACCTGCGTGATCATTCCCCTTGTACCGGGAAGCAGCTTGTATTATGGCATGAGGGCCTACGTGGGAGGAGATATCTCGGAAGCCGCGTTGCAGATCGCCAAGGCGCTGATGATTGCCGGAACTATCGCGATGGCGATCGCTGTGGTATCCTCCGTCACAAACCTCATCTACCGGATGCGAAACCGATTTTAGGAGTAATACTTATGTATAAATCAGCACTTCAGGCATCTCTTGAAGGACGCATAATCAAGCTTTTGAGCGGAAAACCTCTCAAGGCGGCGGAATTGCTTTTTGCCGATCCGCAATTGCAAGCCCTGCAAGAATATGCAAACATCGTCTCGATAAAAAGACTCGGCTATAACGACCACGGTCCTGTCCACATGCGCAAAGCGACCCTGAACACGATCAAGATGTTCACCCTCTTGCATGATGCCGGCATCGAAATGAACCTCGAAAAGGAAGGAGTCGGCACCGCGGAGGATTCCCTCACGGGAGTGCTTTTCGCCTCTCTGCTCCACGATCTGGGGATGTCCATCGCCCGCGATTCGCATGAATTTATCAGCATCCAACTCGCCGCGCCATACATGGATAAAATCCTCGATTCCATCCACGCCGAGGATGAATATATGATCAAAACCGCCATTCGCTCAATAGCTATCGAAGGCATCTTCGGGCACATGGCAATCCGTAAAATCCACTCCCTCGAAGCCGGACTGGTGCTCATCGGAGACGGCAGTGACATGGAAAAAGGACGCGCCCGCATTCCCTCGATTCTTTCCAACGAACCGCGCGTCGGAGACATCCATCGCACCTCGGCTTCCGCCATTCAGAAGGTCAAGATCGACAAAGGCGAGCACAAACCGATCCGCATCACCGTGGAAATGAGCGCCTCTGTTGGATTTTTCCAGATCGAAGAGGTTTTCTTTCCAAAGATCAATATCAGCCCCGTCAAGCCATATATTGAGCTCTACGCAGGCGTTCCCGACCGGGAAATGCTGCGCTATCTTTGAGCTGATCCGTAGCGCAGCATCCCAATGGGGGGCGCAGCATGCCGATGCTGCGGAAGCGAAATATTAATCCAATATAAAGCCAATTTTAGAGCCAATATTGGAGCCAAAATAAAGCAAGTTGTAGCAAATTCAACACAAAATCCGGCAAAGAACCGGAGATCGAAAATAGGGGAAAATGACCTTCGAAACAGACTACTTCCAACCTATCGTAGCT
>JAUYAR010000116.1 GCA_030693415.1 Candidatus Cloacimonadaceae bacterium
CCTGACAATATCGAAATCATCTACCTACCTCCATACTCACCTGAGCTAAATCCGATTGAAAGATTGTGGAAGTACATGAAAACACACTTTATTCATAATCGTGTCTTCGATTCACTCAAGCAAATGATGGCACACATGGTAGACGTGTTTGGAGACTTGACTAACGAGACTGTTTCATCGTTGTGCCATTGCAGTTATCTTGATTTATGACATTACAAAATAAACTTTGTATTAGTCAGTTTCCTATTATTAACTCCTAAGCTAATTCTTATATATTTATAATAGAGAAATGACTAACTTGACTAACTTTAGTAACTCTTGGAGTATGGAACTACCGACGTCCCCGTCGGTTCTTGCGCGTTGAAACCGACGAGGACGTCGGTAATTCCATGAGGAGAACGGAGTATGGTGGCGTTCGATTATGGATTATTCGCGTCTTCGTTGCCGACGGGGACGTCGGCATTCCATGAGGCGGGCATATCCGTTCACCCCAATGGTTTTACTCGATTTTTTTTAGGTGGGCAATAATGCGTTTGTTGCCGGCTCCGATGGGCACCTCATAGCTCTGTTTTCGTAATTCGTCCATGACCCGGCGGGAATTGGTCTCCCCGTAGCCCGTTTGTGTGCAGCCATTCATTGTAGGCGGTGGTGAAGCTTTTCAGGGGCGTTGACGCCGCAATATCCACCATATAGTTTTCCTCGATGAATTGGGCGAGCGTGTCGCATTCGCGGACATATTCATTGAGCGCGGTTTTGACCCGATCGGGTTTGTTCATGCCATGTTCACGGTAGGCGATCCATCCTTCCACGATCCACGCCAGGATGGCGTTTTTCTCTTCCAATAGCCGTTCCTCATAGCGTTCTACACGGTCGGATTCGGGGATGGTGACATTGAATGGAATCGGACAGATCCGCCGTAGCAGCCCGCCGTCATTGACGTTGAAAGCCGGTTTGTGGTTTGAACGGATCCACAGCTTGTGCGATGGCGTGAAAGACGTCACGCTCTTGTAGATGCGTTTGGCGCTGATCTCGTCGCGGCTGGCAAGCTGTTTGACCATCATGTCGTTATAGCTTGCGCGGTCGGAGATTTCGTTGCTTGTGGCAAATCTGGCGCCTTTGAGCCGGGCGAGATTTTCCAGAGCGATCCGCTGATCCGCCCGGTTTGAACTGATGAGGATGGATGGATCGATCTCGCGGTGATAATCCGCAAAGATGCGCCTCAGCGTCTCGAAAAAGGTCGTCTTGCCATTTGCGCCGCCGCCATGGGCGAAAAAAGCAGCTCTTCATGCACATTTCCGCTCAGAGACAAGCCCACCGCCTTTTGGACGAAACCGATCAGCTCTTGGTCATCCTCAAAAACCCGCGCCAAAAACGCTTTCCACCGGGGACACCGCGCACCCTCTTCAATCGAGGCGTTCATCCGTTTGAGCATATAGAAGCTGCGAATCTCGGCAGGCTCGGTGATCACCTGCTTCGATGCGCAATCAAAGACGCCGCCATTAAAGGCGATCAAATTTGCACGCGCGTCCATATCGCTTTCTTTCATGCTGATTGCACCGCAGACGCACAAGTGGGAATAGATCGCGTTTAGAGTGCGGTTGTTGGAGAGCTTTTTCACCAGCGGACTGCAATGCCCATTTCCCCGAGACATCGCCGTGAGCATGCTCTTAAGCAGCGCGAGATCGTCATAAACCGCCTGATGGGTGGATTCCCTTGTCCAATGATCTTCGCACCAGAGAATCCACTCGCTGCTGTCTCTGATATAGCGGTGTCTTTCGCCAAACTGCCTGATGAATAGATCCGCGATCGTGGCGTCGTCGCTATTCAATATCTGGTGGGGCTCGAAGCGGGGTGTCGGATCAGCAGCCATATTTCTCTCCAATGTAAAAAAGAGAGGCGATGGTGACACTGCGGGTATGGCGAAAACCGCGCCAAGCTTTGTCGATCTCGCGCTGCGTGTCTTGATAGTGAGGATTGTCTATGAACATATCCCACAAGGTCTTGCCACCCTCGCCAAAGCCCGCATATAATGCCATTCCGAGCTTGATCCAATCATGGTAGTCCATGCGGATTTGCGCAAGCTGACGAACGATGCCCTCGGCTCTGGCATAGTCTTCTTCTTTGGGTGAATGGGTGAACGGCAAATTGAGAATTGGTGAGCCGGTGAACGGCAAATTGAGAATTGAGAATTGGTGAACGGGTGAGCAGGCTCTGCACCCGTCATTCCAGCGAAGGCTGGAATCCAAGTCTTTTCTCTCATCTCTCATAATTCTCAATTCTCAATTCTCAATTTATCGTTCACCCGTTCACCAATTCTCAATTCTCAATTCTCAATTCTCAATTTATCGTTCACCCGTTCACCAATTCTCAATTCTCAATTCTCAATTCTCAATTTATCCTTCACCTGTTCACCAACAAACATCTCTCTGCCGCGTAAGGCACTATATATAGAGGGCATTGACGCTCTCAAATATATCAAACCGGAGGACTTTATGAAAGTCAAATTCAAGTATGGCATCGCCACCTACTCGGGCACCTTGGACGAGATGACCTATGGCAGCTATCGCAGCGGACGCCTTTGCATCGGACGCAGATGGGTCATGCCCTCGCTCACTGTGCAAAACAAAACCATCGGCAGTGTTCGGCAAAAACATCGCTGACCTCTTCCACGGGATCAACGCCCTTTACAAGACTGATCTCAAGACTTATGCAAAGCGCAACGGCATGCAAAACGTGCCCGGATCAATGCTTCCGCCCAACGCCTTTGCGATCTGGAACAAGCTGCTTTGGGCTTGGGCTGAAAGCGAGGATCCGCACCTCGATCTGAGAGCTTTGACCATCGAGGACATCGAGACCGGCGGAGAGAAGATCGCCACCGTCGCAAACGCCATCAACAACGGTCTGCTCAAGCGGATCGGCAAGTATGACGACCTGACCGCCACCCTCTGATGTGCGTCTTCAACGAGGCATTATCATGGATCAAACTCTGCTTAAGGCACTTGCAAAGGAGCTTGCTGCTCGCGTCAATCGCATGGTCAATATTCCGCTTATACCGGAAGATCAAGAGCAGGTATTCTTCGAAATGATCATGGAGATCATCCTTGACTGGGTATTGAAGGCGCTCGGTTGGGAAACCATCAAAAGGCTCGCAAAAAACGTCGCAATCAAAACCAAGCGATGATCTTGGAGAACAATCACCCGGCGGAGGCTTCGGTCTCCGCTTTTTTTATTTCAATCAGAGCGGTCGTTTACGGCTCAAAATCGATCTCGATCTGCTCCCAATCGCCAGCGCCGCAATCGAGCTTTCCCACTCCCACTCCGAGCAGGCGCAGCTTCCGCGCGGAGTCCCAGTTTGCGACCAAAAGCTGTTGGGCAATTTCAAAGAGGATGTCTCTCTCGTTGGTGATTTCCGGCAGTGAGCAACTGCGCGTGTTATATTCGAAATTGTCGTATTTCAGCTTGAGGATGATGTTTCTGCCTCTGATGTTTTGGGATGTCATACGGGAGACGAGGCGATCCACGAGGCGCTGTAGCTCTCCCATCAGTTCATTGACGTCCGCGATGTCTTTGTCGAAGGTGCTTTCGCAACTGATGGATTGGGGGTCTGATTCGGTGACGATTTCGCGGTTGTCGATGCCGCGCACCACGTTGTAATAGAACATCCCGATCTTGCCAAAGCGTTTGAGCAGGTCGCGGAGCTCCCATCCATAAAGGTCTTTGCCGTTGTGAATGCCCAGCTTTTTCATCTTTGCGGCGGTCACTTTGCCGATGCCGTGAAACTTCCCGATCGGCAGGTTGAAAAGTATCTCTTCTGCGTTTTCGGGAGTGATGACGGATAATCCATCGGGCTTTTTCAGTTCGGAGCCGATTTTTGCCAGAAACTTGTTGTAAGAAACACCCGCGGAGCAAGTCAGCCCGGTTGTTTCAAAGATATCTGCCTTGATGCTCCGGGCGATGTTCACTGCGTATGGTTCGTTGATTTTGTTATGCGTGACGTCCAGATATGCCTCATCCAAGGACATCGGCTCCACGAGGTCTGTATAGCGGTGAAAAATCTCGCGAATCTGCGCTGAAATCTCTTTATAGAGGTGGAAATGGGAATGCACGAAGATCCCTTGCGGGCATAGCTTCCATGCCTGCTGCGAGGACATTCCGCTGTGCACGCCATACTTCCGGGCTTCATAGGAACAGGTGGATACCACTCCACGGCTGTTCGGAGAGCCGCCCACGATGACGCATTTGCCCTTCAGGGAAGGGTTTTCCCTGATCTCAATGGCGGCAAAATAGGCGTCCATATCCACGTGGATGATCTTTTTCATGGGTTGACACAAGGACGGACGAAGGCGATAAAGTCAAGCATTTTCTCTTGATCATGCTTTTTCTCTTGACATCAAAGCTCGTATGGCATATCTATGTATAAGGCTGTAAGTATTTGTAAATAAGAAATATGCGGTCTAAGGAGCGAGATGCAGAGCGATAGACCATTCCTGGGTTCGCGATGGAGCGTTGTCTTCGGCGGTTTTTTACTTGCCCTGATGGGAGGATTGTCCTATTCTTGGGGTGTGTTTGTGGAACCGATGGGCAAAAGCTTTGGCTGGTCAAAAGCGGCTACGATGCTTCCTTTGTCCGTATTCATGGTGGTTTTTGCGATCGTGATGATTCCGGCGGGGCGACTTCAGGAAAAGCTTGGCACCCGGCGGATCATCGTCCTTGGCGCCTTTCTCTTTCTGATCGCCAATCTGATGAGTTCGTTGATCACGCGTATGCCCAATCTCGGTTGGTTGGTGCTCAGCTATGGAATCATTGGCGGGATCGCCTGCGGGCTCACCTATTCTTGTGTGGCGCCTTCGATCCGCCGTTGGTTTCCGGATTATCCCGGTCTGGCGGTTTCCCTCGGAGTGATGGGTTTTGGGATAGCGTCTTTTATCTTTGCACCGCTCAAGGCACACATTATCATCCCGCAGCTTGGCTTGGACGGAACTTTCATCATCATCGCCCTGCTCACTTTTGGGGTAACATTGATCGCCTCAAGGTTGGTGGTTTTCCCCACCGACAAATGGTATATGCATATCTATGGCGCAATGCATTTGCCGAATAAAACCGGCATGGTACGCTCAAATCTGAAACCGGGGCAGATGGTCAAAAAGCCTCTGTTTTGGATGATCTGGGCTTCCTTTCTCTTCATCGTCTATGGATCGCTGTTGATCATCGGGATACTTCCTTCCTACGGTGAGGAAGTGGCAAAGCTGAGCGGCAGCAAAGCAGCGATCCCGATATCGCTTTTCGCATTGTTCAACGGTTTGAGCCGTCCAATGGCTGGTTTTATCAGCGACCGCATCGGAATCCCGCGGGTGATGATGTTCGTATTTACCTGCCAGGCTTTGGTCTTTCTGATTTTCCCATATTATGTCGTGAGTTTCGTCGCCATGAATATTGCGGCGGTCATCCTCGGTTTTGGCATCGGCACGGCGTTGGCGCTCTATCCGGTGCTCACGTCGGAATGCTTTGGCGTCGAGCATCTGGGCGTGAATTATGGGATAGTATTTTCCGCTTATGGTTTCGGAGCGATCGCGATCCAAGGCGGAGCTTATCTTCGGGATCTGACCGGTAGCTACACAGTTCCACTGCTCATCGCAGGGATATTGTCCTTGCTATCGACCGTGATCGTGATCCTCATCCGCCATATCTATAAACTATCGTAAGTCCTTGATAAAGGGGAGATAAATGTTTGAATCTGAAAAAGAGCTAAGATGGATCAGGCTGCTGCTGACCATCATCGCCATCCCAGTGGTCGTGATCATCCTGAAGACGTTGAAGGCGATCTTTATCCCGTTGATCTTCGCTATCTTCCTCTCCTTCGTATTCGCTCCGCTGAATGCTTATCTATCAAAGCGGAAGATACCTATGGTGGTGACTTTTCTCATCCTGTTAGTGATCATCGTCGCCTTTTTTGCTGTGCTCAGCTTCATTGTCTATGCAGCCTCAAACAGCCTCATACTGGGCTTTCCAAAGTATCAGGAAAAGTTCTACCAGACGACTATGGAGACTTGGCAGGGCTTTCAGAGCTGGCTGACGCAGACCAATCTGGCTTTGGGAAACTTGTCCCTTATTGATATCTCGAAACTCTTGTCACCGAGTGGATTCTCCATTACCAAGACGGTTACAGATACGATGGGAACCTTTATGAACGTGCTTTGGAATCTGTTTTTGACCCTGGTCTTTCTGATGTTCATCGTGGGCGGTTCCGTGAAACTGGAAAAAAGGTTGACCCAAGTGCTCAGTTCCGATCGAAAGAGCCAAACCATTTCGATGCTATACAACATCCAATCCCAGATGCAAAAATATCTCTTCACAAAGACGCTGATCAGCCTCGCCACGGCTATTGTCGGTGCGATCCTGATGCTGTTTTTCGGAGTTGATTTTGTGCTCGTGGTGGGCATCATGCTGTTCGTGCTCAATTTCATTCCCAATATCGGATCCATCATTGCTTCCCTGCTGCCCATGCTGATCTGCCTCTTGCAATATGGCTTTGGTGGACGGCTGGTGATCTTCAGCGTTTGCATGATCGGCACGCAAATGCTCTTCGGAAATATCATCGAACCCAAGATTCAAGGAAATGGATTGAATCTGACGCCGATCATGGTCTTGATCTCTTTGATCTTCTGGGGCTGGCTGTGGGGGATTGTGGGCATGATCTTCGCCGTTCCGATCACCTCCGGCATCAATATCATCCTCAAGCAATTGGACGAAAAGAACATCATCTCGGCGATCATCAGCGGAAATTGATGGAGCGGATCGAATCTATAACCTATTTATAGACAAACATATCCTTGTCCTCGCCCAGCCAAGAGTATTTTACCTGACCCACAAAAATAGTGTGGTCTCCGCTACGCACCTGAGTGACGACCTCACATTCGAAATTTGCCGCGGCATCGGTCAAAATCGGCAGTTTGTGCAGTTTCCCCGGGAACGAAGCGACCTTGCCCTCGGCAAATTTATCCATCTCACGTCCGGTATTTGAGCCGGAAAAGCTTAAGAGCGGCTTCAGTTCCGGTGAGGGAAAGACGATGTTGAAGAAACGGTTTTCCTGTAAACAATCGTGTGTATAGCGCGAATGACCGATCGAGATGGCAAACATCGGTGGCTGGATAGATGTGCGCATAAACCACTCAAGAGTGATGAGGTTGTAAGTTCCATCCGGTTTTTGCGTCACCGCCAGCGCCACTTTGGCAGGCAGATGCACCTTGGCATAGGCAAACGGCAAGTCTACTAATTTCATGTTTTATCGGGCTCCTCGGATTTTTAGATATATACATTCTAATTGATCTTTGACCGCAGGCAAGCTTCGTCAAGAATCCGCATCCATACACAAATCTGTTGACTGGATAAGCATGGGTGGATTTTATGGCGTCTTAATGTTTCAAATACCAAACTCGTCGATATCAAGGAGATATGAAATGCGTAGATTCCTGAACCTAACGATTTTAGCCGTGCTCCTCATCGGAGGATGCGGCAAGGTCTTGCAATCCGAAAAGACAAAAGTAACCTTCTGGCACGGACTAAGCGGTCCTTTGGGAGATACCCTCAACGAGATGATCCGAGAGTTTAACCGCACCCACGACGATATCGAGGTCGTCGTCAATCCGATCAGCAGCTACGCCGCTCTCTCCCAAAAACTGATGGCATCGATTCAAGCAAAAAAGCAGCCGGACATCGCCCAGGTCTTTGAATCATGGACGGCGAAATACGTCGATGCCGGAGTTTTGGTACCCATCGATGAGCTCATCGCCGCGGACGCAAACTTTGGCGAGGCAGACCTGGCGGATATGTATCCCGTCTTTCTCAAATCAAACACCTACAAGGGGAATATCTGGTCTTTCCCCTTCAATAAAAGCGTGCGTGCCTATTTCTACAACAAGGACGATTTTTACCGCGCCGGACTCGATCCCAACTATTTTCCGCGAACTTGGGATGAGTTTCGCCGTTATTGTTCGATGCTCACTCACGAAGCCGAAGGAGACAAGCGAAAGCGCTATGGAACGAATTACAACGTGAACGAATGGCAGTTTGTGAACCTCCTCCACCAAGCGGGCGGAGCTATCATCGACAATAACGAACGCCCCATCCTCAATAGTCCTTACGGCGTGGAAGCGCTCACATACATCACGGATATGATGTACAAGGACAAATCCGTCTATCTCGTGCGCGAATACGAAGGCCAAAACGACTTCCTCGCGGGAATTGTCGCCATGTATGAAGGCTCCAGCGTTTCCATCACGCACATGCGCCAGCAGCCGATCAATTTCAACATCGGTTATGCCCCGCTACCCACCTTCAGAACAAACAAAAGCGCCGTCAGCGGAGCAAACATCGTCATCTTCAAAAGCGGAGATACCAAACGTGAAAAAGCAGCCTGGGAGTTTATCAAATGGTTCACAGCCACCGAACAGACCGCCAAGTGGAGCGCAAAAACCTGCTATATGCCGGTGCGCCGTAGCGCCATGCAAAGCCCGGTGATCAAAAACTTTCTGCTCGAATTTCCTCAGTTCAAAGGCATCTACGATCAACTTGAATATGCCGTCTTCGAACCCCAAAACCCTGCCTGGTTTAAAGCCAGACCGGAGCTCAAGGGCTATCTTGAACAAGCGATCACGCAAAGACTCTCTCCGAAAGAAGCCCTCGATCAGGCAGCGGACAAATTTGCCCAACTCATCGCCGCAGGGAAAAAGTAATCTCCCAAAGGAATCGAGCCACATTTTAGCAGTCCGCTTTCACGACTGCTAAAATCTGCTTGACAAAATCACCCGCCCGTCTATCTTATCTCTAAAAATGATACTCACCCAACAAGGAGATCCGAACATGGCAGACAAGAAACAAGAAAAGGGAAGCCTGAGCATACATACCGAGAACATCTTCCCCATCATAAAAAAGTGGCTTTATTCTCAACACGATATCTTTTTGCGCGAGCTGATCTCAAACGCCGTGGACGCCATCAACAAACGCAAGTATGCAGACGAAAACTTCCTCGAAGCGGACATGAAAATCGAGGTCAAACTCGACCCCAAAAAGAAAAGCATCGAACTGACCGACACCGGCATCGGCATGAACGCCGACGAGATCCGCAAATACATCAACCAGATCGCCTTTTCCGGAGCCGAGGAGTTTATCAACAAGTTCAAAGACGTGCAGACGAACATCATCGGGCATTTCGGACTGGGCTTCTATTCCTCCTTCATGGTGGCGGAAAAAGTCACCATCGATTCCCTTTCCTCCGCCCCGGACAGCGTTGCAGCCTATTGGGAATGTGACGGCAGCACGGAATATGTCATGAAAGCCGGCAAACGCAAGGAGGTGGGCACCACCATCACCGTCCATTTGAACGAGGATTCTGCCGAATATGCCGAAGAGACCAAGATCAAAGGCATCTTGGAGCGCTACTGCAATTTCATGCCCTACCCGATCATCTTCTCCGGCAAGCAGATAAACCAAAAGGAAGCGCTGTGGAACCGCAAGCCCAAGGATGTCACCAAAGAAGAATATATCGAATTCTACAAAAAAGTCTTTCACGACTATTCGGATCCAGTCTTCTGGATCCATCTGAATGTGGATTTTCCCTTCAGCCTCAAGGGCATCCTCTATTTTCCAAAGTTGCGCAACGAGCCGGATTTCTTCAAAGGAGAGGTCAAGCTCTATTGCAACAACGTCTTCGTGGCGGACAACCTCGAGGATATGATCCCAGAGTTTCTCCTCTTGCTCAAAGGCGGGATCGACATTCCAGAAATACCTCTGAACGTCTCCAGGAGCTTTCTGCAAAACGATTCTCAGGTGCAGAAGATCAGCAAATACATCGTCAAAAAGGTCTCCGATCACTTCACCGAGACCTTCAAAAATGACCGTAGGAAATACGAGGAATATTGGGAAGACATCAATACCTTCATCAAGTTTGGCCTGCTCAAGGAAGACGATTTCTTCGACGCGATGAAAGATATCGTCATCTTCAAAACCGCCGCCGGAGACTATGTCAACGTGGAGGAATACAAAGCCCGCAACTCAGCTACCGAGGGCAAGACCAAGATCTGGTATGCCGCCGGAGAGGACACTCAGGTGAGCTATCTCAACCTCATGAAAGAACAGGGCATCGAGGTCGTTTTTCAAACCTCACCGCTGGATACCCATCTCTTTCAACGCCTGGAAGCCAAGCTGGAAAACATCGAGTTTATCCGCATTGATTCCGAGGTCAACGACTTGCTTGTGAACAAGGATAAGACCGAGCTCGTCGATCGGGACAACCGCAAGGATTCCGACAAGCTCAAGGAGATCTTCTACAAAGCCTTGAATCAATCCGTGGAAGCCTCCTTCGGCAAGGAAGCCTATGGCGAATACATCAAGAAATTCCCCCAGGCAGCGAGTCTGCTCGCCCCATACATCATCCAAAAGGAAGAGCAATCCATCCTCAAACCTTATGACATTCCCTTCTTTGTGCGTGAGGAACTGGGTAGCGAAGCGCTCGAAGAGATGTTTAAGCATGTTTACACGGAACTCACCATCGAGGTCAAAAGTCTGAAATCGGCTGAAATCCCCTCGATGATCGTCTTCAGCGAATATATGCGCCGCTGGCACGACATGGATGCGCTCAACCGCTCTGCCAACGCGGACATGCTCAAGTATCACACCCTGGTCGTCAATCAGGAAAATCCCGTCATCAAGAAGATCATGGAGCTGGAAGCAGACGGTAAAAAAGACGAGGTCAACACCCTTTGCTCCTACATCCACGACCTTTCCCTGTTGGAACAGAAGCCCTTCAACGGCAAGGAACTCAAATCCTTCATCGCCAAGGCGAACCGGATACTAAATTATCTCTGATTGAAGCCAGAGTCTCTCATATCAAGGCGGTAGTGATAGTTACCGCCTTGTGCCTTTTGGGGTGAGAAATTCATTTGATGAATTCACCACAGAGAAATAGAGAGATCAGAGAAGAGACATGAGATCAGGTTCACCATAGATGAGTCCGGCGGACGGATATGAAACGCCGCCTCATGATAGGGGTAGGGGAGTTATCCATTACTGGCTCCCCTCCCTCCGAACCGTACGTGCGGTTTTCCCGCATACGGCTCTCCAGAAAACAGGTATCTCATGTAAGAGACCGGCATAATTCACTGTGGGCTTCGGTTA
>JAUYAR010000117.1 GCA_030693415.1 Candidatus Cloacimonadaceae bacterium
GAGGGAAATGGCAAGATCGTCTGGCTCGGTAACCTGGTACATCCCAATTACTCCATCTGCCAGTTTCAGGAGCTCATATTAGGCGATTTACGAGCAGATAATCCAGATTTAGACGTTACCTACCAGATTGCATTAAAGACCCACCAAAAGGCGATATTGCGCTTCTCTCTCGAAGATATGCATGGCAAGTCCATCTGGGAAGAGCAGTATCCTACTGCCACTCTGCCAAACCTGCGAGCCAAGTTCGGTCATACAGGTTATCAGAGGGAGATGCTAGGTCAGCCGGTAATCGAAGGTAACATCTTCAAGAACCACTGGTTTACCAAGTATAGAACCTTGCCTGAACCATCACAAATGAAGCGGGTCTGGCTCTATGCCGATCCTGCATGGGGAGAGAAAGGATGTTTCAAAGCTGTCATCTCCATTGGCTATGATGGCAATCGTTTCTACGTGCTTCATGTCTGGATTCGTCAGATCGAGAATACCAAGTTCTTCAGATATTATTACGATGCCTATCAGGAGTTGGATCAGATCTACCGGGTCAAAGCCAGAGCAGCCTGTGAGACCACTTACGGACAGGCTCGTATCCTTGCCGACTTCGATAGATGGGCACAGGACAACAATCTTCCACCCATATCCCATCGCATCAAGCGCATAGATAACAAAGACAACAAGAACCTCCGCATTGAGAGAACTGAGACCATCATCGAGACTGCCAAAGTGCTCTTTCCGGAGGGACAGGATACTCCCACCCTGATCTCCCAGTTCCTCACCTATCCTGATGGCTATATCGATGCCTGTGATGCTCTGGCAGGATGTTTGGAACGCTTCTCCGAATACGATATCGGCAGGAACAGAGTCAAGGTTAGGAGATTTAGCTTCTAATGAACTACTACGATAAGCTCATGTTGGAGTACTACCGGGTCCTCAATAATGCTTGGAAAACAGAGATCAAGGATGCTGCCAGGCTAGCCATTCAAATGCTGAGTGAAATGCCAAGATCTGAGAAGCTCAATAAGAACGCCATAGACAAGCTTATGGGCATCATCAATACTCAGTTGGGGGATGACTTCGCAGCATTGGTCAATGAGCCCACCAAAGCGATAATAGACCGCTGTGTGCGGCTTGGACTGAGGGATACCCAAGTGCAAGCACCAACCAAGACCAGTATCGGGCTCTGGGGCATTGAAGATCAGCATCTATCATCCACCATTCAGAAGCAGCAGTTGTTCTGGATAGGGAATCATTTCGAGGCCGATGTCCGGCAGAACTTCGCAGACACCCTCTCCAAAGCCATCGAGCAAGGCTATACCAAAGAAATGCTTGCCGATACACTCAAAGACCAGTTCAATGACCTCGCCAATCGCTCATCCCATTACTGGCAGGGACTGGCAGAGCATACAGCTCTCAGAATCAGAGAATTTGGAAGGCTACAAGGCTACAAAAAAGCCAAAGCCAGATACTACAAGCTTGTAGTGATCCTGGATGACCGCACCAGTGACATCTGCCGGGCTTTGGCTGTTCAAGACAAGGTCTATCCTCTAAACGATGCCATGGAAGTGATGGATAACCTTATGGCTCTGGATACCAAGTCCAGTAGCCTGGATGATGCCCGGGAATACGTCAAAGCTTTAGCACCTTGGATAAAAGACGATCAGATCGAATACGACTCAGGGATGAACCCAGTAGGAGTATCCGGAGCACATACACCATTTCCGCCATTTCATTGGAAGTGCAGGACGACTACAGAAGTTTTATTGTGATCTGTTATCCACTTGTATCTTGGATTTAAGAGTTAACTCCATTAAATAACAATAGTCTCCTAATAGTCTATCTATTGTAGAGTTGGATTTAGAAACACTTCTCAGCCGTACTTTAAATTGGCCACCCAATAACTCATCCAGTTTAGGAATTGTTCGTTTTGCTTTTCTAACAATATTTATGTTCACATTGTCTTCAGATGTATAGGTAAAGGCTGTGTTTATATGACTTTGCTGCGTTAAATAG
Organism: Candidatus Cloacimonadaceae bacterium; assembly: GCA_030693415.1. Classification (NCBI taxonomy): domain Bacteria; kingdom Pseudomonadati; phylum Candidatus Cloacimonadota; class Cloacimonadia (SeqCode); order Cloacimonadales (SeqCode); family Cloacimonadaceae (SeqCode); species Cloacimonadaceae bacterium (SeqCode). The sequence goes on from JAUYAR010000117.1 coordinate 2,008, forward strand.
ATCACGAAGCATCTAACTATTTCGCTATTTATTCCATTCTTTAGGGCAGATAACTTCAAAATGTCATCTCTGACCGGCTTGGGGACTATCTTGCTTCTTCCTGCTGATTTATCAAAGGCACTCTTGACTTCGAAAACGTACGTCATGTCCTGACTATAAACCACAATATCAGCAAATGCCGACTTGCCCAAAGGTAGATCAATGTTAAAGCCAAATTTCTCTCCAATTGTGAGATAACTAACCTCGAAACCTAACTCCAAACTATTGCATCTGTCAATACTGCTAAGAAACTGTGAAAACTGGACAACTACAGCCCCTTCATTTATATGATAATCGGGCATAATCAACCTACTGAATGTCGTCCAATGGCATAGTGCTAAGCAAGCTTTCTTGATAGAATTTATAATCTCCATATTAACCTCATAATTAGGGGGTTGCCATGCATCCAAAATTCAAGAAAAGCCTGAATCCTATCTGATACTTCAAATCCAGTTCAGGCTTTACTATCAGGTTTTATTCCTAGTTTCTTATTGTTCCGCTTACAGCAATCACCTTAAAGAACAATCTATCGGCATAATCCACTACATCTGTTAAAGTAAGGGTCGATTCCGTTACAGTAGAAATCAGAGATTCGGAACTGCACATAAAATTTGGATTATCACCCACGTGAACTTCATAATAGCTTATCCCGATGAGATTGCCCAATACGTCCGTAGTGACATCATCCCAATCAATGATTAATAGCGATCCCGCTACTGTTAAATCTACATTCTGAGGAGATGCAGGTTGAGTTGAGGAAGTTGTCATAGCTGTAATGACAGATGGATAATGTGTAGATAATCCGGCTGCATCTATCGCATATACCATAAAGTAATACCTTGTTGATGGGATCAATCCACTAATTGTGGTAGTTATCAATCCCGAACCGGAAGCTAATAGATTGGGATCTTCTGCTCCGCACCACATCGAATCCTCCATTGTAACCACGGGATTCAATGAATAATACACTCTGTATTCCAAGAAGTTAAGGTCGCTTGATGCCGTCCAATTCAGTTGAATTGTATTATCTGTAGTAGCCTCCACAAAGAAATTACTGATAGCTGCGGGAGCTATGGTATCAATTCGGAACACCCAATCATCCGCAATGCCCTCTAAATGTTGAATTCCGCTATATCCGGTCAAACCATTTTGATCAGAGGCTTTGATTTCAAAGCTATAGACTCCGTCATTGCTAACTTGAATCTCAGCCTGTATAACGATTTGGTTCTGTCTGGTTAAATCGTTACTGATAATAATGGGACTTTGCCAGATCTCATCCGGGTCATAAACACTGTTTTTGTTTTGGTCAAAACGGAATCTTATGGAGTCTTCATTTAACAAAACATCGCTGCTGATCTCAGCTTCAATAATAACGGTTCTTGAAGTTTGCCAAGCCGGTAACGGTTGATTTGATGGTGTCGGATTTGTGATCTGGGGTGGATTCGAGTTTATTTTAACCACCCAGTCATCATCTATTCCCAAGACACCATTTAGCCCACTATACCCAATATTTCCCAATGAGTCTTCCGCTTTGAATTCAAAGGTAAAAATCCCATCTGAAGAGAAGTTGATTTGTGTAGTCACGGCACTTCTATCTCGAATAGTTCTAATTCCATTTCTCTGATTAATCGGTGTCCATGCTTCATCCAAATCATACATTCCATTACCGTTACTATCATATCGGTAATAAACAGATGATGTGCTAGAATCAAAGCTGGCTACAGATACTCCAATGGTAACAGTTCTTGTTGTAGACCAGTTTGGATTTGGCTGATTACCTGGAATAGGATTGCTAAAAACAGGAGGAGTGGCATATACTCGCACTATCCAGTCGTCTGACATACCATCAGCATTGTTTGTTCCGCTGAATCCAACATTACCTACTTGATCCATAGCACGGAATTCAAAGTGCAACAAGCCATCAGCTTCAAACAATACTTCAACCGACACGATAATCTGGTTTCTGGAATTTCTTTCCTGTCTTTGGTTAGAATACTGCACCCAAGGCTCATCTGCATCATAATTGCCGTTCCCATTCCGATCAAATCTATATTCAATAGAACCTAAGGGGATTTCGAGGTTATCCGAAATCGAACATCCGATCGTCACAGTTCGGTTGTTTGTCCATGTTGGGTTGGGTTGATTTATTGGGATTGGATTGCTAAAATCAGGTGCTGTTACATCTAATCTTACCACCCAGTCATCTGATATCCCTTCGATTGAATTATCTCCACTATAAGCAATATTGCCATTCAGGTCAGCAGCTTTGAATTCATAAGCAAGGACACCATCAACCTGATAAGTAGCTTCAACGCTGATACTGATAAAATTGCGGTCAATATTGTATGAATCTGTCCTGGTCACCGCTTGCCAAGCCTCACTAATGTCGTATATACCATTCCCGTTTGCATCAATTCGATATTGGATAGAATTCTGATCAATTTGGTTCGCATCTGTTATTGTGCAGCCGATGGTAGCAGTAAGTGAATTGACCCATTCCGGGTTGGGCTGATTGGATGGTAAAGGGGCAGAGAATACCGGTGCTGTCCCATCAATCTGGAAATTTACTACTTCTGATAATAAAGATGCATTGCCACTCTGATCCACAGCCCTGATTGCAGCCCAATAATTACTTGTTGCCAAAGGGTACACAGCTGTTTGAATAGTGTTGATATTGTTTAACATAGCATCGTTTAGTACTGACCATAATTGATCTGATGTAGTTACTTGGGCATCTGTAGAAATGTAAATCTCATATTTTTCAAAATAAGTATCAGTAGAAGGATTCCAATGCAATGTGGCAGAAGTTGAAGTCAAAGCCATTGCCTCTAAACCCGTAACAATGGTGGGAGCAGTTACATCCCTAACCAATCCGAATATCCGGAAATTATCCACTGTCCAATAGTTTTCCTGCCCTATATTGGCAGCACCATTTACGTAATTCCAGCGAAAACGAACGGATGGCTTTGCATCCAAGGCTGGAATTGTATAAGTCTTGATTCCACTTGTGCTTGTAGAAAATATCTCTACAGTAGTGTAGGTTACATTATTGAGTGTATAGGCGAAGGTTCCGGTACCGCTTCCATAAGGTAGGAAAGCTGTATCAAAGGATACTTCGATATCTTTGTAGCCGGATAAATTGTATGTTGGTGATAACAACCTTTCATTAGCTGTAGTACCGGTTACAGCTTTCGTTTTCATGCCATAATCGGTACCACTGACCTGAAAAGGCTGCCAAGGATAGGTGGTAGTGCCAGTATGTTGTGTTGTCCAGTTAGTGGGGATAATACCTGAATTATTAAAGTTCTCGAGAGTTGCCCAAGTTTCGAGGACAGTTGCTTTTAGAACTTGTTCAACAAACAAACCCCATTGGTTGGTTGCCCGGATGGTGATGTATTCTGTACCATACCAATCATCTAAAGGTAGTAGGTTCAGTACATTGCCACCGCTGATGCTAGTGTTAATCATCTGGTTGCCATTAGTGGTAAAATTCATACTCGAATAAGCATTTGAAAAGTAATTTGATAGATCAATGCTTGCAGAGCCATTTTGGATAATCTGCAGGGGAGATATTTGTTGAGAAATTGCAGGGGGTTCTGGTACTACAAATGAAACAGTAGAAATAAAAGTATTATTTATACTTGTACTACCTGATAGCATTGTGTTTCCAATGTTGGCAGAGCCTAAGTAAGTACCCCACAAATTTATAGATGTGTCATCTCTAACTTGTAGATTTATCGAACTTTCATCATTTGCCCCACCCGCACTGATCGCTGAAAGTACACTACCTGATGGGTTTACCTGCAATAAAAACAAATCCTTGTTCCCAACGCTGCTAAGCTGAGTGGTACCGAAAAGTACACTATTGGCATAATAACCACTTATGCACGGATTTCCACTACCATCCACTACGATATTCCATCCAACGTCTGAACCAACTCCACCGTACCGATTTGCCCATATCAGATTTCCAGTATTATTAAATTTTAATAGCAGCACATCTTCATTTCCAGCACATACAAGCTGAGAAGTCCCTAAAATAACAGTTCCCGTTATTAACCCAGTAACAAATATATTGCTAGTAGTGTCACACACTAGATTAAGCAAATTAATGCCATTTGTAGGTCCACCTAAGAAACGTTGAGCCCACATCCAATTTCCGTTGGTGTCTATTTTTGCTATTACCGGATCATTGGAGCCAATTGCTGGTAATACAATTGAGCCAAAAGTGTATGTCCCAAACTGAGTTCCAAACAGCGTAATAAGGTTTCCGTCAGAGTCAATTTCTATCGGTCCTGATCCGTCATGAGCATCTGTAACTGAAGTGGGTTTTCTTGCCCAAAGCCAATTTCCATTAATGCCAAGTTTAGCGACAAAACCATCATCATAACTGTTGTTTGTTAATGTGTGACTTCCAAATGTTGCATTACCATAAATAGTCCCCGATATGAATACCTCGTTATTGGTATCTACATCTATATCGATGCCCCTATCGTGGCCAGAGCTTCCTCCACTTGCAGTCCATAACCATCCACCATTTGTGTTTAGCTTGGTTACAAATAAATCACACAATCCACCCCTATATGGTTGTTGTATAGACCCGAACGTAGCAGTACCTGCATAATTTCCAACTACGATAATGTTACCGGATGCATCAAGCTGCAATCTTCTTCCAGCTTCCCACTGTTCACCATCAATACTGGATGAACCTCCAGTAGAGCCTGCTTTCACAGCCCACAACCATTCATTGTTGCTGTTCATTTTGGCAACAAATATATCTGACCCACCATAACTGGAAATCTGAATACTGCCAAAAGTTACGTTGCCATTAAAAAAACCGGTGTAATAAGAGTTTCCTCCCTCATCTTTTACTGCATCATTTATGTATGCAGACCCCACGATACTCACATTGAACGCTGATTGCCATATTGCCACTTGCGCTCCAATAGTAACTGCGTACAACATACAAATTAGTAGTAATGTGCTTTTCATGATTCCTCCCATTGCTTTACTTAGCCATAAAAGACAGAATTGACCGTTTAGGTTCATTTCTCTTTCGATATTAAATAGTGGTTTATTCATCTGAGATAATGCCTTATTTACATGCTCTATGCCATACGATTTCGGTGACATTATAAGAATTTCGGTCCCCCAAGATTTCGGGGGGGGGGGGGGGGGTAAAAAAAAATGCC
>JAUYAR010000118.1 GCA_030693415.1 Candidatus Cloacimonadaceae bacterium
AACTCATAAATACTATGTAACTATATATTAGATAATACTCTAGCAATACTGGCTCTCAGTAGCGGAACGAGTGGCTCTATTTTTTGGAGGAGTGGCTCTCATCAAGCGGAATGGGTGGCTCAGTTACTCCGGAATATCCAAAGTGCATCAATTACATCAAAATCATCGGGTTCCATACGTCTTGACTTAATGAGATAGTACTCAGATTTTTTGTACCTGCCAAGGTAACAATTGTTTACTCCTAGATAATAAGTAGTTAGAAAATCATCCTGACCTATTTTATATCTCATCCTCAAGAAGACGTCTGCTTTTTCATATTTTCCTAGCAGATTATACATAACGCCAATATTATAGATGTACTCAGGTTTTGCTTCTTGTTCGTAAGCGTGGAGATAAAAAGGAAGGGCTTTATGATAATCACCTGATTCATCGTAACACTTACCTAGATTAAACCAATAATCACTATTATCTGGATTATCCTCGATTGAAGCTTTAAAACACTTAACAGCATACCTAATGTCGTCAGGGTTTTCAGTCTCTTGCCAGCTACCCATTAACGCTCGGCCCAACAAGTTATTACTTATATCATTACTATCAGTTAATATAATTTTTTTACATACTTTAATTGCAGAATTATAGCGCAATCCATTTAGATAGTTTTCCGCAATTCTGTAAAGATGTTGGATTTTAATCGTTCCAGTTTCAAAGGCTCTATCATTGAACAATAATGCAAGTTTATAACTCTCATGTTTAGCGCATATGTCGTAAATATTCAGAGGAATTTCACAATCATTAGGCGATAAATGAACAGCATTAAAAAAACAAGTAGTCGCAGCATCTTCATCATCATTATTTAATTTCAACGCCCCCATTTCAATCCAAAAAACGTAAGAATACGGAGCAATAGCAAGCAATCTCTTAAGGTAATCCTCCTTGTTCTTTATTTCTGGATCGGAGTATTTATTTAATTCCGTAAATCCATCAAGTGCACAAATAACGCTATTCGCTTTTGCATAGCCCACAAAGTCTGGGTAAACACTTATATCATCAACATAAAGTATTGTTTTAAGTTCTTTAAGAACGTTTTTCTTATATTGGTTATCTATGATTATCTTGTGACTCAAGTGACCATCACTGATCGTTCCAGTGGTTTCTAACAACATTACGCTAGATTGCTTTACTATTCTGTCGTTCGAATAATGTGGGTTAACAAGAGATATACTTTTATCGCATAAATCAAACAGTTGGTCAATAGCGTACTCTTCTTCAATTTTTGATAGGTGTCTTGCTTTAAGCAGCTCGAAACAAAATACAGAACCATGGTTAGATGATGTGTCAGCACTTGCAAAGTAAAGAGCGAGTAAGGAGTCGTACGTGAAATCTATTAACATGGTAGCTGCCCCATAATGCTGCAGCTCAATAAGTAAGGATAAGTCTGTCGTTTCATTAGAAGTCAGCCACTGTGGTTTTCTCATTTTAGCCTTAGCTAGTAGCATTATATGATAATGTTTTAGACTAATACTCGAGCTCTCTCTTTGTATTCTCCTTAATGCACTACACTGGACTGGCCACGACTCATCGCTCTGTCCCCTATAAACATATAGGCTTCCTGAATACTCAGTTGTGATCGACGACATAACTCTTAAGTAGCCTTCAAGAGAAGAGACATTGTGAATTATCATTACATGCTCCTATTGCTCATACTCACAGGCAGATGAATCAGATAGACGCAAAAGCGATAGTTCTTCTTACAAATCCGTTTAATTCTCCATCGTTCACATTTGCTGTCTGCCATTGTGGATTTGTATCATGGTGAAATCTATTAGCATATTCCTTGATATTCTCTAATTCATTGGTTTGCTGTTCGTTCAATGTTTGCTCTTGAGTACCAATCCAATGTCTGCATATATTAATAAAAGGTCCGAGTAGTGTCCCGGGTACAAAATACTTCGGGCATCGCACTCTCAAGAATCCTTCAAGATATGGTCGTATAGCGATTGCGACGTCTCTTGGGTTTACTCTTTCTCCATTGATGAAAGCATCTAACAGGCCGAACAATCTATCATGCTCGGTATAAGAATCACTATCTACGTTCCAATCAGTTATTGTTGAGTTGTTCCCATCTCTAACTATCTGTAGTGAAGCACTATCACTACGATCTGCTCCTGTCCATATACTGCATAAAAATGATTTACTATGCGATAACACAATTACTTGTTTGGCTTGACCAGCTAACCTACGAATCTCTTGAGCTGTCGATAATGTCCTATGATCGTCCAGTGTTGAAGCGGGATCATCTATAATGACAATCTTGTTACCTATATTGGGGTCATCTCTGAGAGTAGCTAAGAAAAAAGCAAGGGCTAATGAGTTACGATCTCCTGAGCTTAGAGTGTTATGAAATGCAGGCGATCCATGATTCGAAGTTATTGAAACCGGAGTGTTATTTATCAACACATTATAATTACACGATGAACCAGTCCGGATATTGGTTGGCGATACGCTACTTAATCTAAATCCAGCATTGAAGATTTGCAGAAAGTCGTTAACTGCAGCTTCAAACCTTGGAAATACGCTATTTCGGTAATTCTCAAGATTAATTCTTGCTGTAGTTCGTAAACCTTCAGTGTCCTGCTTGTTGGCTTTCTCTTGAAGGTAGGCTTCGGAGAATTGTGATAACTCTTGTGAGTAACGAGATTTTATTGCTTTTAATCTATTAAGGTCTCTAACTAAGAGGGTGGGTTCAGCGCTTTCTGGTCTTTGTTTGATAGCATTTATTTCTATATTGATCTGGGCTACTTGCAGGTTATGATCAACAACTCTTTGACGATTAGCTTCGTAATCTGAGAACATAGCAAGCTCAGCCTCGGTAAAAGATACGATTTCTAATGGAGCAGACTGTTTGATCATCAGCTTCGAATAAATCATCTCTCGAAGGTTTTTCCAACTTTGAATGACAGACTCACTCTCAAATGCGATTTCAGGAATATCAGTAAACTTAGACCAATATTGGCGATTTTCGTTATATGATCTTATTGCTCTCTCGAATGCGACTAATTTGTCTTCTCCACATTGATTGTTTAAATGCGAAACTGATTCACTTATGTTCTTTATCAATTGTTTGTATGCTTCGCTAAAGTACGCTCGATAATTCTGTAGAATTTTCGATCCTTCAAGGGGTTGAGAACAGAATGGGCAAGTATTATCATTTTTTTCTTCAGGCGTTGATTGAAGTAGAGACATTCCTTGTGAAATCCATAGCTCTGGGCTAGGTGAGTATTTTTCAAAATGATCCTTTACCAATAGCAGTGCTGTTGAATCAAGTGTATCCAACGACGCAGCAAATAGATCTGAAAAAGCTGATTGATCAAACTCAGGTAATTGAATAGGTGTAAACAAAGCTGCATTTGAGATTTCTAAAGCATTCTGTGCAACTAACAGATCCCTCTCTGCCGCCAGAATTTTACTATCGATATCATCTTCGATCGGTAAACTACAAAAATCATCAACACTAAAGCCACATCTCGCGTCTCCCGGAATCTGACTTGCTAATCTCTGAAGTTCTCGATTGTGGGCTTCAATTTGCTCGATGTATTCATTTAACTGTTGGTTGAGCCTTACTCCTTGTTCGCCTATTATTAACTCGTGCAGATTCTGTCTATGACTTGGATCGACCATCAAACCAGAGCAAACATTATTGGTAACAAAGACGTCATCATAAATCACAATTTCTGGTATAGATCTACTCCATGAGCCATTTTGGAATTGCACAGTTTGATTTCCTTCAAATGTAAGCACTACATGGGGATCGGATTGACTGCCTATGCTCCGCCTTTCGTTAATATGAATCGGGTCCCCTGTCATTAATGATCTGAGAATAGCAGAAAGAGTTGTTTTCCCCCTTCCATTCTCAGCATAAACCAGGGATAATCTCTTTAACGGGATGTTGGCGGCTCCATTCATCTTAAGGAAAAGTCCCGTATTGTCAATGAAGTTTATTTTACTTATCATGAATAGCCATCTATATACTTAGATTCACATCTGCTGCAGCTGGTCTTTCGTCCTTAATCATTGATGTAACTTGACTGATTGTTCAATTAAACTAAGAATATATGATAAACTTACATCATCTCTCATGATGATCTGATAGTCGCCGTTTCCCCATTTTCCCTTGCCAGATACATCCTCAGCCAAACTAAGACTATCCATTAATTTTCCTTTGAGGACGTTTAGAGTGAGCTTTAGTTTTGACTTCTGAACTTCTATATCAACAATGTTTGTTGTGCCCTTGAATGCAATATAGAGCTTCTTGGGGTCTATTGTCAGATTCCACCTAGACATAATCCCCTCTTTGAGTAACTCATAAAGGGATTTAACATCTTCATTGGCTTTATTTAAATGGTCAGCTTCAGTATAAACGACAATGTCTTTTGCAACCTTGCCAATTTTTGTGTCAATTGGAGTTAGTTTCTTAATACTCGCCCCTGAGCTACCGTAGTCGATTCTCCGATAGGAGATATGATTATCTTGGTACATCTTCACTTCCCATAAAGAGATAGGTAAGTCATTGAATATAAGAGAACCTAGTTGGTAGTTATTGAAGGATGTAGAAACGAAATAAATCCGCGATTGCCCCCAATCTATGTCCTTGATTTGCAAATTCTTATTCTTCTCATGGTTGTATTGCAAAACAAAGTCCGCTTTCCTATCCAACATCTTTCCAAGATAAGCATATCCTTGGTCTATAACACTTCTGTTCTCACTTCTTTTGTACTCGATGATTACAAAAGACTTCGCTTCTGAGTCAAAAGCAAGTGTATCAAGGCGATAATTATCTACTGAAAACTCAGAACAAACGAATTCCAATCCGAAAATCAGATTCAGATTCTTCTCTGTTATCTCTTGCATGGTTTTCTCTTTAGTGATTTTTACTTCTTTCACTGGTGCAAGTGATTTGTTGCTTGTCAATCGGAATAATCTCATTGATCCTCCTCTTGATTTCTACTGAACTTTTTCTTTCTGTCTATAAAATGCATCTCTTATTGCTTGTAACAACTGATCCGAACTGGCTCTGTATATGTCGAATTGAGATATATTTTTCTCATTATAATGTAGCTGTCCTTCCCCTTCGTTTCCTCGATGTTGTCCAGCTGAGTAATTTGCATTATGCTCAACCTCATACGATGAAAGCACCCAGTACCTTATTTCATTTCTCCATACTGCTACCCAGACAAAAACATCACAACAATATGTTTTAATCTGTTGGAAGTTCATATCAAATCGCTTCTTAGAAGTTGAATCGAGGGCTTTCACATATAAGGGTTCACTGCTATTAAAATCCACTGCTCTTGAAGCTTTTACTTCTACCCTAATAGCTTCATCTAACATAAAATCATATTGACCGCTATAGTTTGGGTCCCTTGATCTTGATGGCTTTTGCAACCGTGGAACAAGTTCTTTCAAATGTCCATGTGCCCACACCTCTCCAAACCCTCTTGGTGCACTGATTTCAAAAATATACAAAAACATGTTTCTTTCAATGTAATCATCACGTAATGAATAGTAATCATCTATCGTGATTTTATCAAGACCCATGAGAGTTGCAATGATGAATTCATACTGATTGAATGGATATACTGAAACAAGATTCTCCAGCCTATTCAAAATGTCATAATGCGCACTTTCGCTTAATTCTGAGATTTGTTCATTTAGGTATTTCTCTAATTGTTCCATATCATCTCCTTTTTTCATGAATTAGTTCTATCTCGCTTTCGTTTAGTTGATAAAACTTGCATAGGTAATCATCAATAATATCTAAAGGCTTCTCCATGTTCATAATCGCCAATGCTATTTTATGAACATCACATCCTTCATCAAGAAATTCCATGGGAAGGGGAAGTTCTTCAAGATTCGATTTTAATATCTTATGCGTGTTGAATAGGGCGGAAAATAAAAAGTTATAGAATTCCGAATTAAGCAAAGTAGTTATTGTCTTTATGTCAATTCCGATGTTTCTTGGGATCAATATATTAGCACTATTTAATGTTAGTACCTGCTTGTCGTCGTACGCACAGACTAGTTGGTTCGATATGAATCTATAAATGATTTTCTCTTTAACTCTGAACTTCCATTCCGGTGCGACCTGTTGGAATTGTTCAGGTTTGAATAATATATGCTTTTGGGGGAGACCGAGTTTCAATGGAAACACATCCCTTCCCCTGAATATAGCCTCGTATCCTTCAATCAGATTATCAGATAAGTATTTTTCATTGTTTCCTGTAACGATTCCTAGCGCCCAATCGGCATTTCCTTTAAAAGTGATGTACTCTCTATCAAAAATCTTCTTTAGGAGTTTTGAGATATCATCACGCTGAAAAATAGTGAAGGCAAAATCAGAGTTATACGCATATTGTGATTGTCTTTGGTAATGAGTGCTGTTTTCACCAAATATTGTTATGATATTTTCATTTGAGGGTGTGGTTCTCACCAAATCAATCCTACAAACCTTTGTATAAACTCCCGCAAAAGCCCTTCCCAATTCAGTGATACTTTGTATTAAATAATGCTCGATGATGAATTGTCTTATGTCTTTGTGGACATTTACGTTAAGTATTGACTCTGGTAATATAAATGAGAGCTTCCCCTCAGGCTTAATAAACTCATAGCACTTCACAATAAAGTAAGCAAATGATTCCCCTGATTTGATCATTGGGTATAGTCGAATAAGTTCAGTTTTATTAACGACTGATCCCCAAGGGGGATTTGTTGCAATAAGATCAAACATGTTCTGAAGAAAACCCAAGTTATTGAAAAGCGAATTAAAATCAACATCAGTAAGCGTATTATAATGATATATGTTAGGGGTAAACTCGTCTTCAGGAAAAGCCAATAATAAGTTAATAGAAGCTATTTTAACGCTTATTAAATCACTGTCAATGCCATACAAATCACCAACTTTACATCCTATTTGTTTCGCACAACTCAACAAAAACTGCCCAGTGCCACAACAAGGATCAAGAAACGTCATACCTTGTTTGTAGAGATTGGGAATAACGTTATCTACGATTGATACGGGGGTGTAATATGAACCTTTCTCTGATTTGCTTCCTTCGTTAGCAAGCAACTGATATAATGCACCAAGAAAATCAGACTGTGTTGAGTCTTTAGCAAGAATAATGGCACTCAGGATCGCTTCAAAAATACTATTATCTATCTCTAAATGTAATTCGCCTTTCCATGTTTCAATTAGTGTTTTAACACTATTTCTGCGATACAGTACTTTTGTGTAATCTATATTAAAATGCTCATCAATAAATATCTCTCCTAATACCCATAAATATAAAACAGCAGAATACCACATAGATGAGCTTAAATTTAAATCATTTTCTTTGCATATCTTAACAACTACTAGCATTGTTTGAATAGATGCTTGATCAGAGTACTCATTAGGAATGATCATTTTGTTGCTATTTAACTTGTTGGCCCTTTTGTTTAATCTTTGAGTTTCTCCCCTTTCAATTTTTGCCATTAGTGAGTTTAACTCGCATGTATCTATTGAGATTAAATCATTATTTTGCGTCCCAATTACCCCTGTCTTGATCCAGTTTCTAACTGTCGCAACAGATACCCCCAAGAGCTTTGCTGAGTGAATGATAGATGTTTTCCCTTTACTATCAATCATAAGCAGTTTTACCAATGTTCTTTACTGTTTTTAACATCATTATTCCTTTCTGTTTGAATGAAATATAAGAAGTTGCTTGAATTCACAATTCGAGTATGTAGGATGTATTTCTCGATCTTGTGAATCAACCAATATTCTACCATCTATCTAAATAACCAGTTGTAAGATCACACTATTCTGTCAATCAAATTCTGTCGTATCCTTATGCATCCGTATTTGTGTTAATACAGGGTAATGGCATCCTTGCTCCAGATAGAGTATCCAATACAACTTGCAAGGAGATACGATGGAAGCCACGCTGCTGAAAAGGATCAAAGAACAACTGGTCAGACATGAAGGTTTGAGACTCAAGCCATACCGCTGTACGGCAGGTAAATTGACCATCGGTATTGGCCGTAATCTCGATGACTGTGGTATCTCCCAGAAAGAAGCCTTTGTCCTGCTTGAGAATGACATTCTGCGTTGTGAGAGAGAACTTTTATCTGAGATTCCAGGTATCTACTCCGGGCTGAATGAAACCCGCAAATCAGTGCTTTTGAACATGTGCTTCAATCTAGGGATTACCAGTCTGCTTGGCTTCAAGAATACCCTGACATTCATTAGTTCTGGTGATTTCGAGAGAGCTGCTAATAACATGTTGGCATCGAAGTGGGCGAAGCAAGTCGGTTGTAGATCGATTGAACTATCCGAACTGATGAGGAAAGGCTAATGCCGGCAGCTCTGCCAGTTCCCATTCTTGAAATGCTCTCTGTTTTAAATCTGCCAGCAGAATTGGAAGCTAATCCGATATTCAAAGGGCATCGGGGTCTAGTTCTGGAGACTATCAAAGGAGTGGTGTTAAGTAGATACTACGGCTCTGCTTTTAATCCAAGCATGGGCGATGATGATCCTCTCTCTGTTGCTTTTCGTTTTGCCTATTGCTTTTACATGCTGCATTCCACTTGCGAGTTCCTCAATTTAAAGACTTTGGGCGAGGGAATCGTCAAGACCGTAGGATTAGACCAATCAGCTACTGAGCTGCTCACAGGTGTGGAAATCGATGCCTTTAAGTCCAAGCTTGAGTTAAGAGCGCTGACTGCTTTGTCAGCCTACCTGAACGATGCCGGAAAAGAAAGACTGAGCATTATAGTGCCAAGACCTCCCCGGGTAATCAGGGTCGGAGTCATCTGATGCCTGACAGAGTGTTTGAGTCACCGGATGAACTGATGATTGAGATCTACCGGGCTATCTATGCTGCCTTGGAAAGCAGACTGCATCTAATCGGTTCTGTGATTGATGCCGATTCCCGCAAAGAGATGCTGGCACAACAGATTTACGATAAGGGCGACTTCTATGGTAATACCGGCTATTTAGTCGAGACTCAGTCTTCCGGAATGACGCTCAGGATCGGTTCCAATGTCAAACATGAGCCTTTTGTTTTGGGCGGTAAGGTGCCTTCCTGGACTCCCATAGCCCCATTAATCGGTTGGGTCGAACGCAAGCACCTATCTTGGACTGACAAGGAGACAGGTATTCTGCTGACCATCGCTGAGATCGCATATCTCATTCGGGGCAAAATCAAAAGGGAAGGCACCCAAGCCCGTAATGTCTTTGCAGAAGTAATCACCAATCGTGAGCAATGGATATACCAGCAGTTCAACTCCATCGAGGTCAGGTTATGACTAATTTGGAAAGGTTTTTATCACAGCGGGATACAATAGTCCAATCATTGCAGCCTTGTGTTCCGACCATCATGTTCAACAAAGATAGCATTCCAAAGAACCTGCCCTGCGCTATTATCATTCTGGATGCCGAAGATGGTATCAAACCCACTTCCAAACAGTTTACTTCCACCGATATCGCCTGGACTGTCTATCTGATTGTCAATGCCCAGAACGTGGATGATCCTGATCTGGCACTGTATAATCTCAAAGAGGAGTTCAGAGAGAACTATCTCAAGTTTTCCAATAGAGATATCCCACATATTGAGTATTACACATCCCGAATAGACGGCACTCGTCTGGTTAGAATAGCCAAGATTGACCTACTGAAGAGTGGTTCAGGAGCGGCATCATGAAAGTAATGCGTTTGGGTAATCACAATGTGGGTATCAGTTCTGCCACTGAGCTGTTGGAAAGCAAATATAAGCCTGAACCTGTCGATTTAGCAGTTCTGAAGCGAGTCGGCAAGCGGCTCATCTCAAAAGAAGCTGAGTCCAAGAAGGTAGTGTCTCAGCCCTATTCCATGAGTAAATTACTGGCACTGTTAGATACAGATGAGTACCATTCCGGCTGTGTGGATGCCATCACGATGGCAACCGTCATGCAGTTTGAGTGCAAGAACAGTAATGTCACCAAGTGGATGGAGACTGCCGAGTTCCCTGCCTGTGAAGATCAGACCACTATCTTAGGCGAGCTTATCAAGTTCTATATCGCCTGTGGGAATGGTTTCCTGATCAAGTTGCGTAATGCCCAAGGACAGTGGATGGGTTTGGAAAGGATGCTGCCCACAGAAGTGCAAATAGTCGAGAACTATGACGAGTTCGGCTTCTTTCGACCTAACTTTATCCAGACCAAGAACAACCAGAAACAGGACTTTGCCTATGCCGATATCATCCACATCAAGAAGAGTACCCATAAGTCCAATGCCTGGGGTCTATCCTGCCTACCCATAGCCATTAATGTCGAGATATTATCCGAGATCAAGACTTTTGACTATAACAACTTCCTGAACGGTCTGATGATCGATTACTTCGTCATTGTCGAAGGTGGTACGCTGCGTGACGGCACTGTCACCGATGAGCAGGGCAATGAAGTGCTGACAGATGCCTATACCGAGATTGAGAAAGCCCTGATTGAGGTTAAAGGCAATGCCAAAAGCCATTCCACTGTTTTGATCGAAAGTGAAAGCAAGGACGTTAAGATACGTCTTGAGCCTCTGCGTCAGCAGGACAGAGAAGGTGGCTTTCTTAGCCTAAAGAAGGACTTGAGAGAAGGCATCTTCGCTTATCACCGGGTCCCTGCCAGGGTTGTGTCCCAGCTTATCCCAGGACAACTTGGTGGGGATAATAAGAGCGATATGCTAATGTTCTACCATTTCGTGATCAAACCACTGCAGCAACGTCTGGCTCTCACCCTGTCTATCGAGTTCAACTATGAGTTCAACTTCGGTAATCTCACAGAAGCTCTACAATCTGCAGATGAGCAACTCTTTATGCAGAACCGTAATCTGTAGGCTTCGGAGCAAGTAAATCATGATAACAACCAACAGATTTTTCAACCAATAACCTATCACAACACCAAAGGAGGTACTGTGAATCTATTCGGAAACAAAAGCAGAATCGTTCAAAAAGGCGAACTGCGGAATGTGGAAGTCGAGCTGGTCTCGCTGCTCTTTGATGAGATGAATCCAGCTAATCAGAAGGGCTTCGTAGTCAAAAATGCAAGCGGTAAAAGCTTTGAGCACAAGATCAACTCTGCTAAGTTCAAAAGTGAAACAAGCGGCACTCAGGGAAGGCTTTATGTCACTCTGATGGAACCCAACATCCACGACTCCCAAGGCGACTATTACACCAAAGAAGAGATACAGAAATCCTGTGATCACTTTGCCAAGCACGGACTGGTCGGTAAATGCGATGTAAACCACAACATGCAGCCGGTTCCGGAGATTACTGTAGTGGAGAACTACATCCTCAAGACCACTGACAAAGAGCATTTTCCCGATGCTAAAGTGGGTGCCTGGGTACAAGTACTCAAGTGCGAAAATCTGCAGAGTGAACTCTGGCAGAAGGTCGAGAAAGGCGAGTTCAATGGTGTCTCCATCTATGGCAGAGCTGATGACTACAGCGGTACCGAAGCAAGCTTGACAGAGATCAAGAACGAACTCGGCAGCCTACGTAAGGTAGCGGAACTGAACAACAACAGCGAGATGCAGAAGGGCATAGCTGCCATTACAGAACGGATAACCGAACTCGAAAAGAGCAGCGGTACCGTTATCGTTTCTGAAGCCATCAAGAGCATTGAGAAAAGCCTGAAAGACCTGTCGGTCACCATGAGCAGAGCGATCTCCAAAAGCATACCCGGAGAGCCGGATGTAAACCTGCAAAATGTCGATAAGGAAGTCATGATCGATGGCAATAAAGTCATCGTCAAGGCAAGCCACCGCGAAATCTACAAAGGCATCGCCGATGTCGATTCCGGCAAGGCAATGAACATTCTGACCGCCAACACTACTTCGCTGTTTATTGATGAAGTGGTTGGCAGTCAACCGGGTGATACTCTTTCAGATATCTCTGTAATACCGCTGCTGAAAGATGAGAAGATAGACGTCGGGCTGATTGATGACCTGGTCTTCAAGAACAGCCTGGATGGTGCTTTGACGGCTCAGGGAGTCTCCACTGCCGATCTGTCCGTTCCTACCGGCATCCTCAATGCCGAGTTCACCTTGGGCAGGGATGTGGTCGAGTTCTACAAGGATAAGTATGGAGAGCAAGCCTTCGGTGCTTATGTGGAACAGCATATCGCCAAGAAGACCGAGAAAGCCATGCGACTGCTCCTATTCAAAGGCGACAGAGCCAGTGGGACAGATAAGCTCAAAGCCTTGAATGGCATCATTAAACTCGCCACTGCAGCCAGTGACGTGACTGATATCGACTCTTCGGTGCAGGTCACCTATGCCGAACGCTTCGAAGCTGCTCTGCTTGCCTTTGGTGATGAGATGTTAGAGGAGCAGGAGAGCTTCAAGTTCTATGTCTCACAGAAAGACCTCATCCGTATCCGCAGCGAACTGTCCAAACGTCAAACCGGAGTGGGCGACCGCTTGCTGTTAGAAGGCGGCAATGTCTCCTTCGCCGGTATCCCGGTCAAAGCACGCTTGATGCCTGATAACTACATCGTAGCCGGACTGACTAAGTTCATCATCATCGGCTACAGAACAGATGCCGAACTCAAAGTGGAACATCACGGTGCCGACTGGAAGTACCACTGGTACATCCGTATCCGTCCCGGTATCACCTACATCCCCAACTTCATCAAAATCTTCAAAGTCATCTAAAGGAGGAACACTGTGAAGAACAAGGCTATCTTAACCATTATCCTGTTAACAGTCCTAATCGGACTGATCGGCAGCCTGTCCGCTCAAATCACCCTGCCGGTTGACGGCAGGAAAATACCTATCCAGTTAAGCAAGAGCTTCAGTTGCTTGGCTTACAGTCCCGGTGCCGACACCCTCTGGAGAGCAATCACAGTGCCTGCAGGAACTGTAGAAGTGCTGCTTACTCCTGCTACAGGTGGGATAGGACTCCGAGCCGATAACAGCACTGCTAATAACAACTATGCCACGATCCCGGTCGGTGTGCCCACACGTATTCCCGTCATAACTCAAAGGACTATCTATATCCGCAGAGCCGTAGCGGGAACTGCCAGTGTGGCGCATCTCATCTTTTACAAAATGTAACCATAAGGAGTATCTATGGACTTTATCATCAACAACCAAGCCTTCATCTTAGGACTGCTCACCACCCTCTTAGTCTGGATCATCTTTCGGGTATCGGGCAGGACCTTGGATAAGACCAAGATCAATGCTGCTCTGGCGATCATTCTCGATATCATCCAGGATATCAAGATCAATCCTGCTACCAAAAACCTGGATGACTATGCCAAGAAGCAGTTGGCAGTGGAACGGGCTACTAAGACCCTCCCGGTATCACAGACCAACATTGTGATGAAGGTCTTCGGCACGGTCGGCGGAGCAATCGAGTATGTCTTCCACAACCGCAAATGGCTGTTCTCCTTGGGCAGGGCGATTAAGGGAGTATTCTGATGCCACCCTTAACCGTACCAACCTATCCGAGCGGAACGACATCCGCCGACTTGCTCTATTCTGCCCTGATCGACACCTACGTAGCAGATGACATCTTCTATGGTTTAGGGAACTACACTGCTGCGGAAGTCGGTACTAAGTTCGCCACGAAAACAAGTATGGCAACCGAGCTGAGTACCAACCTGAAGCAGCTTGGTGAACTCGCCGAAAAGCCCGGTAAGACCGACAGCAAGATTACCAAGCTCAAGACCCGCAACTTCCTGCTCCCCGGCAAGCGCACCAATACCGTAGAGTTTGCCATAAGCGGCATCTCCGCCAAGCAGAAGGACTATTTCGAGGGCACGCTGTTCAGCGGCACCGAAATCACCATTGTAGCAGTAAACAAAGAGCGGGAACGAGCCACTATCTTCAATGGCATGCGCTGGGTAATCGAATGGAGCGGAGAAGCAGACGGGCTGTGGTCAGTCGTGATCTCCACCGAGTACTCCGGCAGCAGTTCCGGCAGAGTATATCTCATCAAAGGGCTTGTCTAAGTATCTGATATGCCGCGCAAGAAAGCAGCTACTAAGACACCTGAAACAGCGGAACTGCCTGTCTGCCAATGCAAACCTGAAATAAAGGATAAACTCAATAGTGTGCATGAGGAACTCTACGGCAATGGCAACAGCAATAACTCACTTGTAACCAGAATGGCAAGGGTGGAGACGAACATGAAAATCCTCTTGGGCGTCTCCACCACCCAATTCTTTATGCTCGTGGGAGTGGCTATCAAGATGTTCTTCAGTCCCAATTAATGAAAAGTATAGATTACCAAACAAGGAATCACTATGATCAAAGAACCTAAACTGACTTACAACCAACTCCGGCAGATCCTCTGCCTGGCAATATCCAATAGCGCCATCAAGGCAAAGTTAGAGGACTTTCTATCCGGCAAGCTGACCAAGGTATCGGAAGTCGAACTGTTGGAGCTGATCTCCACCTCCGAAGCCGATAAAGAGCTGATCCGCATCCTCTCCGGGCAAGAGCCTAACAATATGGATGCAGTAGAAGCTCTGGAGTACATCTCCGCTTTTTTCGCCTATATCAGAGCCAGCAGGCAGATGTGCAAAGACTGGCTCGGGAGTTTCGGCTTAGCAGTGACAAAAACTCAAGAGCCTACAGTTACCCCTACGAGAAGTTCGAAATGATAATGCGTAAACTAGGTTTTACCAATGAAGACTTCAACAACCTGACTCTGCCGGAACTGTACCTGCGGCTCTGTCTGAACGACCCCAAAGCCTACAGTGGAGACCTCTAATGGATGCTTTAATTGGATGGATAGGCGGAAAACGCCTGCTTAGAAAGACCATCTCCCAATACGTCCCGGAAGGTATCACCGGCTATATCGAACCCTTCGGGGGTGCTGCCTGGATGCTCTTACTCAAAGAACGCTGGGCTGATCTGGAAGTGTATAACGACCTCGACTATCGCCTGGTTAATCTCTTCCTGCAGGTTAAGTATCATCCTGAGGAATTGATCCGGGAACTGGACTTTATGGTCGCCAGTCGCAAGTTATTCGGCGACATCATGAAACAGGAAGGTCTGACTGAGATTCAAAGAGCAGCCAGGTTCATGTTCCTGATCACCAGATCATTCGGATCAAAGGGTGACAGCTTCGGTACCTCTCAGAAGCGGGGTACATCCAGCATGTATAACCGGTTGGAACGCATCAAAGAACTGCACAAGCGTCTGGATATGGTCATCATCGAGAACCTGTCCTACGAGAAGGTGATAGAGAAGTATGATACTAAAACCAACTTCTTTTACTGCGATCCACCCTATATGACCGGCTATACTTATGAAAACTCAAAGCGGTTCAGTCACGAAGACCTGTTTCAGAAACTCAGTAACCTCAAAGGCAGGTTCATCCTTTCCTATGACGATAATCCTGATGTCCTGAAGCTATACAAAGGATATTCCACCTTGCATGTGACCAGAACCAAGGGCATCAATCGTAAGGAAGGCAAGTCTGAGTATAACGAAGTAATCATCGCCAACTTCCCACTGATAGAGAACAATTTAACAGCTGCTAAATCCAAAAATATCCGGGGGATTACATGAACTCTATCATCTCTTGGGTAGGCGGAAAGCGACTGCTCAGAAAAAAGATCCTGCCTCTCATCCCTAAGCACGACATCTACTGTGAAGTGTTTGGCGGTGCCGGATGGGTATTATTCGGAAAGTCATCTAAAAAGGAAGATTGGCAGACCAGTACCAAGAGTAGATACACGGAAGTCTATAATGATATCAATGGTGATCTGGTTAACTTCTGGAAGTATATCAAGAACCACCCGGAAGCCTTTGTGACTGAGCTTAACCAGTATCTTATCTCCAGAGAGTTATTCGACAGCTTTGCAGCACATCAACCCAAAACAGAATTGGAAAGAGCTATCCGTTTCTACTTCCAACTCTCCTGCTCTTATGGTTCAAGGTCAAAGAACTTCTGCATTATGCAGGGCTATAAGTATATGCCACTGAGAGGACTGGAAAAGGTCAAAGCAGCTTCAGAACGTCTGCAGCAGGTGATCATTGAAAAGCAGGACTTTGAGAAGATACTGAAGCGGTATGACAGTCCCAATACCTTCTTCTACTTAGACCCACCTTACTTTACAAAGGAGCATTTATACGACAGAGATGATGCAGATGCCTTTTCCAAGCATGAAGAGATGGCAGCCATCCTAAAGAACATCAAAGGGAAGTTCCTGCTGTCCTACAACAATGATCCGTTTATCCGCACACTCTACCAAGGCTTTATTATTGATGAAGTCGAAGCGCAATATACTGTCTCAGGCAGTTTCCAGACCCAAACAGAGCTACTAATCCGCAATTACTGATGCCAGACTTAACCTTTAGACTCATCCTGACCACCGACGATGCCAGTGTTAAGCTTACTGAAGTCAAGCAGGAGGCGGATACAGCCAAGTCGTCGGTGGAAAAGCCGATTACTGTTAAAGTAACTGCTGAACAAGCACTGGCTACCATCCGTGACGTCAAGATCGCCTTTGATGGAGTGATGCAGGTGGTCGGCTCGGTTGTTTCAGCCATGAACGATTATCTCAACGCTTCCCTCTCGCAAAGACAGGCTGCTAT
>JAUYAR010000119.1 GCA_030693415.1 Candidatus Cloacimonadaceae bacterium
TTATCCTTTTAGCCACATCTTTGTCAGGCATGTTATACACATAAGCATCCAACCGTTTGCGATATTTTGCGGGACAGCGCTCTTTGTGCATGCAATTACCGCACAACAATTTAGAGAATACAGCTTGATATCCTGATGATGTCTTATCAAAGATGATAGTGTGCTGTAACGGACACTTGATAAGATAGCTATCTCCTTCTTTTTGAACGTGCATCCTAACTTCGGGATTAACTCCCTTGATTCCCGTTTGAATCCCTTTAACTTTGTGTTTCGTAAGCTTCTTGTCTAAACCATCTCCTCCGTAGCCACCATCAAAATGCAGTTCCTCAAGCTCCGGAAGAGCCATCTTGGCATTATCAAACGCTTCAACAAGCATTTGCTCATCCGAAACATTGTTGGGGGATATATCGGCAGTTGTAATGAGATTGATCTCGTTTTCGGGATGCGCTGTTTCCAAAATATTACCTACATAGCCCTGATGGTTTTCTCCATTTTTACTTCTCAAGGTTGACTCGGGATCATCTATTGCTCTAAGGCATGAACTGGCTAATTTATGCAGGACTTCAATGTTTATAACTTCTTCTGAATTAGATACCTTGAACTGCTCTGAATACACCCGCTCAAACATTTGCCACACATCATTGCCTTGGTACTTGCCGGCAAACATCTGATGCAGAGTATAGTAGCAGAGCCCTATCTTTTGAAACTCCTGAGCAACGTCACTACCATGCAGGTTAATAACAAAATGGTCTGAATCTGCCACCGTATATGCCGACAACAGCTCGTTGACCGTTTGCTTATCATGCTTATCCAGAATGCGATACAACCGTTTGACCGCCTCTACCAAAAACTGTAACCGGTTATATTCGCACACATTGCTGGCTAACTGAGTAGAGTCTACTCTGGCTATCCGGGTCGATATCCGGAAACGTCCTATCTGCTCTATCACTAAACGATGGAACTCTTCGGCAAATAAATCTACACCATGCTCTGAATGATAGACACTTAGCGAACGGATAAAATTGGATAAGATTCTAATCGTGACGGCATTCTCATCAAGATTGATGCCACAGGCATATTGCACACCCACATTCCATTTCAGTTGCTCTTCCAACTCACTGAAAGACCAATCATATAGTTCCTTGATGGTGAGAATTGTAATTATCTGATTAATCGGCACATTAGGACGACCCATACGCTCATTATACAGCACACTGAAACTACCTTCGTTCACAAGCTCATAAACGTGCTTATGTAATATCTGCCAAGCCGAGCCCTGTAATTCCGCATACTTCTTTGCGCTTAATACTCTGTCAAAATCCATCCGGTCGATCTGCCCTGTTTTCCAATTCTCTCTAAACATCAGTAACTCCATATATGCTTATCTAATATGATGCCAATGTATTACTGATGCTGATTCTGTCAAGTAATTTCTCATCATTTATTTA
>JAUYAR010000120.1 GCA_030693415.1 Candidatus Cloacimonadaceae bacterium
CCATCTACAATATGGCACAACTGATTGCTATCTAATAGTATAAGCCATACTGGCTCTGATCAGCGAATTGAGTGGCTCTATTTTCCGAGAGCATGGCTCTCATTAGGCGAAACACATGGCTCAGTTACTCCGAAATATCCATCCCCGTCGGTTCGTGTGCGGCAGCTTGAAAACGAAAGCGTAAAACTGCAGGCGAAAAGCCATAGCAGAAAGCGAAAGTAAAAACTGAGAGCGCGGTACTGTTTGATAGGTTTTTCCCTTCGTAGGATCGGCATCCTGCGCTACAGCTGCAGGGAAGTATCGTGGGAGATTTTGAACAGTCTCCGAGTGATATTTTTGGCTAATCCGCAGAAAGTTCTTGACAGAAAGCCATGCCAATATATCCTTCCCCCAAGCTTAGAAAATATAGGACAAGCGAAAATCACCAAACGCAAACGCAACACAAAGCACAGCTTATGGTAAAATCAGAAAAATCCGCCGCTCAGAGCGTTATCTGACGATTTTTGCAAATGATATCACATATTATGATACTGCTAAATATGGTAAATACCGGGAGCACAAACACATGATTAAAGAAGTGGGACGTCTCAAATTGGACGACTTCAAACTTATGGACGCCCAAGTGGAGAAAATCTTCAAAAACTTGGACAAAAGCAAGCCCGAACTGGCAAAGAAACAAATCCTCGAGATGGCAAACACCGCGAACTATTTCGTGCGGGAAGAATTAGGCAAAAGACTGGCGAATTATGCCGGCAACGGAGAGCTCGACCGCATTTGCATCGAGATGCTGGAAGATCATCTATACGGCATCCGTGCCACGGGGCTTTTTTATTTCTACTACAAGCGTCACGACGATCCGGCGGTGATCATCAAGACCATCGAAAAGACGATCGAAAGCGTGCCCTGGGAGAGCGAAACCATCTGTTTTGAGATGTGGAAACGCATGCCCGAGGTGATGAAAGATTATATGCCCCTGTGGGCTCAATCCGAGAGCGAGAAAAAACGCGCCATGAGCATGCACGGCATGGAAAACATCGCCGCCAAGAATCCGCAATATGTGCTCACGTTCATCTCCAAACTGCTGGATGACGACAGCGAGGAAGTGCAAAAAAAGATCAGCCACATCCTCACTCAGTTGGGACGCGCGCGCCCTTTACAAACCTATACAAACGTGCGCCGCTGGCTTCTGGTAGCCGATGAACAGCGTTTTCGCACCATTTGGCAGACCCTGAAAAAGCTCGTCAGCATCTTTTCCCAACGCAATAACCGCGAAAATAATCACGAATTTATCAACGTCACCCGGCGCACGATCATCGAATGGAAGGCGGATCAAAATCAAAACGTTTCCCAGATGGGTAACCGCCTCGGGCAGCTTTTGAAAAAAGGCTGATTGGCACTAAATTAGATAAAAAATGACCGATAAATCCCAGTCCTCCCTTGCCGATTCCATTCATATCATTCTGGTGGAGCCTATTTATGCCGGAAACGTCGGTGCCGTCGCCAGGATCATGAACAACCTCTGTTTTTCCAGCCTTCGCATCGTGGGCAGCGTACCGGAAAAGAACGATTTCTATCTTGCCATGCACTCGGAGCACCTTCTTGAAGCAGCGCAGCTTTTTCCGGATCTGAAGAGCGCGATAGCCGATCTTGACCGCGTGATCGCTTTTTCCAGAAGGGTCGGAAAGCTCAAACCGGTGGATTTGAATCCTTCCGAAATGGCGCAATATTGTGCCAAGCTACCGCATCTGAAGATCGGGCTCGTCTTTGGCAGGGAAACTTTTGGGCTCACCGACGCGGAAGCTGATCTCTGCCCTCTGCGTTGTCATATACCGGCAAATCCCGCTTTCCCATCCATCAATCTGGCTCAAGCAGCAGCGATCGCCATCTGGGAAATCCACCGGCTGCCTTTTTCCCAAAGTGACGGAAAAATCAAGAAGTTAAGCGCGGTCAGCGGAAATGAACTTGACAAAATCAAAGCCTACATGCTTGATGTAATGAAAGAGACTGGTTTTTTCCGCAGCCACGAGTCCACGAACTGGGACAGCTTTCTGGATAAGATGCTGGCACAGCTTAATCCCGGAAAAACGATGGTCTGGCGTCTCAGGCAGATGTTTAACCGCTGGCAGGTGCTGGTGACCGGAAAAGGCAGAGGCTATGAACATAACAGCGAGGATTGAATTATGAACGAGATCGAGCCGAAATATAAAGCACTCTATGACCGCTGCGAGAAATACTGCTTTGACCATGAAAATCCCGCACTTACGATCAAAAACGCCGCCTTTTTTAAAGAGGGTTATGACGCTTACGGACTCGAAGAAAGGGAGATTAAAGAGCTGCGGAATCTGATCTTGAACGAGATCGGATTCCACGTTCCGGAGTTGGCGGAATTTGGCAAGGTGCTCTTTTCCACCGGCAAATATGAGCTTGGTTCCGCGGCGATCATGATCCTGAAAAAACACCGCCCCCGCTTTGATCGAAGCGTCTATGAAGCGGTTAAGTTTTACTTGGACAATTATGTGGAAAATTGGGCACACTGCGATCTGCTCAGCGCAAAGATCACCCCCGTCTTTCTGGAATTGCATCTTGCCGATCTGGAAGATTTCAAAACTTGGCGTAAATCCAAAAGCAAATGGACCCGCCGTTGTGTCGTGAGCACCTTGCACTATCTCAAAAACAAGGAAGAGCCTCAGGTGCTTTTGGACTTTATCAAGCCAATGATGCGGGACACTGAAAAGGTCGTGCAGCAGGGGATCGGCATGCTTCTGCGTGAGCTTTGGAAGCTGCATCCGCTGCCGGTGGAGGATTTTCTTTATTTGCAGAAAGAAGAGGCGTCCCTACATCTTATGCAGATCGCCACGGAAAAGATGAGCAAGGACAAGAAGTGCCGCTTTCATCGCGAGAGCGTTTACAAATCCAAACCCAAGAAACCATATAACAAGAAACGCTATTTCAACAAAGAAGGCTAAAATGCTTAGAAGGCTCATTCTCTTCCTCTTGCTGCTGCCGGTCTTGCTCGGTGCGAACAATATCGGGCTCAATATCGTGATGAATCCTCCCTCATCCATCAGTGGCGGCAAAGATAGCTTTGAAGCAGGCTATGCAATGATCTCCGCTCCCGGCTATCTGCAACTGCCGCAAAAGACTGTGAACATCCTGGTGCCGCCGGACGCTGTGGTTGCCGGTCATAGTATCTCAGCCTCAAACGAACTGCGCTTTTCGGCACCGGAGCCTTCCATCAATCATGGTTTTAGTGATGGGGAAAGAGTGTTGGACGCGTCAGCGTGGCGTGGGAGCTATCCCCAAAGCGTCTATCTGGGCACCAAACAGTGGGGTGATCTGCGCTATGTTTCTTTCCGCATCCTGCCCGCCTACTATGATTTTGCCGCGGGAGAATATGTCTGGCAAAGAGACTTCCAGGTCTCTGTGGATTATGACCGCGGCAATGAGAGAAGAAACCTCGTCCCGCCCACTTTCAATGGGGCAGTGGGCTTTTTTTCCAATCATGAAGACCTTTCCAAGTGGTATCGACCCTCAGATGCCAAGAACTATGACTATCTGATCGTGAGCACGCCGGCGCTCTATGCCGCTGCCTCTTCATTGGTGGCTTTTCGCCAATCGCAGGGGTTGATCACTTCTTTTGCCGATATAGCCGTTATTTTGGCTTCAAGTCCGGGTTTAAACAACGCGGCAAAACTGCGCAATTACCTAAAAGCGCAATATGATGGCAGCCCCTTCACATATTTGCTTTTGATCGGAGATCATGATCTGGTGCCCATCAGCCAATTATGCCCTGAGCCCGGAGGTATGGAGACAATACCCTCTGATTTCTATTTCAGCGATCTCAGCAGCAACTTTGACAGCGACAACGACGGACGCCTGGGAGAGTATTCCACGGGATCCATGAATCAGGACTGGGAGATGGATTTTACCCCCGAAATCTTTGTCGGAAGAATCTCCACAAACTCTGCCACGGAAGTGACAGCCGTCGCGCACCGCGTCGCCGCTTTCGAACAGAACAACGGCGCCTGGAAGAACAAAGCCCTCCTGCCGGCAGCCTTTTTGAACTATCAGGGCGAGCCGGAACTGATCTTTTTACAGACGGACGGCGCGGACTTTTTTGAATATGCCAAACAGACCTCGCTTTCAGATATGCAATGCACCACGCTCTATGAACAGATCGGAGTCGTGCCCTCCCATCCCAGCGACTATCCTCTTTCCTACGATAATCTTCGCACCCTGCTCAATACTGAAAGCTTCGGCATCCTGAACTGGAGCGCTCACGGCAGCGCAACCTCCGCCGCCAGAAAGGTTTGGGTGCAGGATGAAAACAACAACTTCATCCCCGATGCTTCCGAAATGGAGTGGATGAGTATGGTCAACCGCCAAAGTTTTGACAATCTTGCCAACAATGACGGGATGGTGATCTTCGCTGCGTCCTGCTACAACGGAATGATCGATCACAGCAGCAAGAGCCTGGCGGAGCATGCCATGGTCAATAAAGGAGTCGCGGTCTTTGGCGCCACTCGCACCGGCTGGTATAAGATCGGCTGGAACAGTCCCGGCTGGGGAGGCTTGACTTCCTATAACCACCATCTGCTAGAAAACTATGCCGAGGGCGGGATGTCCATCGGCGCGGCATATTCCTATGCCAACCTGCTGCATACGCAATACTATCTCTTTGGCGATCCTGTGGATAGCGACGGCATCATCTGGCCGGAGCTGCAAAACGTTTATACCTATTTGCTCTATGGCGATCCCGCCATCGGACACCATCCATCCCAAGCTCCCATGCAGGGAGAAATCCTCGTCTGGGAACCCTATCACCACCTTGGAATCAGAGTTGTAAACGCCATCTCTTCCGCCGGTAGATACAATATTGTCTATTCCGACAGACTAATCACGGATTACGATTATATCAGTCAGTTCGAAGCGGTCTTTTGCCTCTTTGGATATGGCAATACGGCGTATGTCCTTCAGCCCGGCTCATCAGAGTATAACCTGCTGAACGGATATCTCAACGGCGGCGGCAGACTCTATCTGGAAGGAGCGGTAAACTGGGATCCTTTGGACGATTTCTGGGGAAAATTCGCCACCCACGCACCCCTGGACTGGATGGCTTTGGTCGAAGCCATCGAGTTTGAAAACGCGGATGGACAAAGGATCTGGGACTATGCCGATATTGGTTTTCACACTCAGGCTTTGGTCCCCTATTCCGCCAGCGCCGTGCAAGTATTCAATACGCATAACGCGGAATATCCCGATGCCTGCGTGGGGGTCTATAACAGCGACGGCAACTATGCCACGCTTGCCGGTTCCTTCAAGCTTGCCGACGTTCTGGACGGCGCCAATGACCTTTCACAGCTCATATCCGTGATCCTCGACACCCTCAGAGTGGGAAGTCCGATCATCGTGCAAAACGAGGATTTTCTCGCTCCTGCGTCCGCTTTGAATCACATTATATATCCCAATCCTTTCCGCAGCAGCACCAACATCGCCTTTGAATTGAAAGCCCCCTCCGCCGTTCGCCTGGATATCTATAACCTCAGGGGGCAAAAAGTGCGAAGCATCTCTGATCCCTTGATACAAAAAGGGAGACGTCAGATCACCTGGGATGGGCGTGACGATCATAGCCGAGACCTATCCAGCGGGATCTATCTCTATCGTCTCAGCGCCGGCAAACAGCGCGCCGGTGGCAAGATCGTCCTGATCAAATAGCGGGGTAAAGAGATTGGACTTGACAATAAGGAACACCTTTGTTAGAGGTGCAACCAGATCATTATTTGATGAGTTATGGAGACATAGATGCATGAGCCAAAACGCAAACTGACCTTCAAGCTATTCCCGCCAATGGGAATGAAGAACCGGATGAAGAACTTCAGCGCCCATATTCCACTCCTTTTAGACAAGAAAAACTTCCTGATACAAACCGCGGACACGATCGAGGAACTTCGCGCCGCGCAGAAACTCCGGCACGACGTCTTTCTCGAAGAAATGCTCAAGAAAAAGAAGAAATCCGGGCTCGACGTGGATAGATTTGACAAACGCTGCGACCATCTGCTCATCATCGACAAGCGCAACGGCATGCTGATCGGCACCTACCGCCTGCAATCCTCGCTTCACAACAAGAAATGGTACACCGCCACCGAGTTTCACATGCGCCAGATCAAAAAGCTGCCCGGCAACAAACTCGAGCTCGGACGCGCCTGCGTGCACCCCAACTATCGCAACGGCATCACCATCGCGCTGCTCTGGGAAGGCATCCACGCTTATATGCTCGCCAGCCAGACAATGTATATGTTCGGCTGCTCCAGCATCAAGACCATGGACAGAAAAGAGATCGATTCCATCTATTATTACCTCAAACACCACGGACACATCGCGGACGATCTCAAGGTGCGCCCCAAAGGCAAATTCAAAGTCCCCGGTATGAAACGCCATGTACGCAGATACCCCACTCACTTTGGCAATTATGAGCACGCGCTCTATAAGGACAAGATCCCCACACTGCTGCAATCATATCTCAAGGTCGGCGCCAAGATCTGTGGCATACCGGCACTTGATAAAAGCTTTAAATGCGTGGACTTTCTCACCCTGCTTCACGTCAAGGACATCGAAAAAGCCTATACCCGTAAGATGAATCAGGAATGAGGCTAAGAGCCGCGGCAACATGAAAATCAAAAAGTTCCTGCATTTCTTTTGGCACCTTTGGCTGGTAATCGATTTCTTTGCCGGTGCCAAGCTGATCCGTCTTCGGGAAAAGGATCCGATCAAAAGGCGTCAACTCTACGCCAAAAACACCACCCGCGTCGGGCGCAAATTCCTCAACGCCTTTTCGATTACCGTCACCACCAAGGGTATGGAGCATCTGGAAAGCATGCGCGGACGCAGCTATTTAGCGATCGCCAACCATGTTTCCTATACTGATATTCTGGTGTTGAGTTCGTTGGAAAGCTTCGTCTTCATCACCTCCGTGGAAATGAGCCGGAATCCCTTTTTGGGAGATATCACCCGCTCCGGCGGATGCCTGTTTACAGACAGGAAGAAACCCGTATCCCTGCCCGCGGAGATCGAAAACTTCGCCACCGCCGTGAAACAAGGCTTCAAAGTAGTGCTCTTCCCCGAAGGAACCAGCACCAACGGAGAGACAATCCATGCATTTCGCAAGAGCCTCTTCCAAGTGGCGCTATCCGCAAAAACGGCGATCATGCCCATCTGCGTGAGCTACACTCATATTGACGGCAAGCCCATCAGCCCCGAAAACAGAGACATCGTCTGCTGGTATGGCGAGATGAGTTTCGCACCCCATTTCTGGAAACTGATGGCGCACCGCATCGAAGTAGAGGTCACTATCCTGCCTCCGATCGAGTTTGATTCGCATATCAAGCGCGGCGAGCTATCAGATATAGTTTATAAGCAAATACATGATTGCTATCACCAAGTATAACTGCATGCAATACCCCCTGTTTCCAGATAAACGCTTGTTATACACGATATTCATACCGCGGTACCCAGACCACGGAAAAGGAGCTTAAATGCCAAACCCCAAAAAGGACAGACTACACTTGGGAAAGATCAATTTCCTCCTGTTAGCGCTCGTTGCGCTGCTGCTCGTAATCGGCTATTTCGTAATGTCTTTGAACGATATCATCGTCTCACCCGTCCTCCTCGGTATCGTCTATGTGATCCTCATTCCTTTCGCACTGCTCTATAAAGCCAAGCCCGGGAACTGATATGCCCCTCTTGCAGGAAGAAACCGTTGCCAAGCTAAAGCGCTTCCAACTAACCGCCAAGAGCATTGTGGAAGGCTTTTTGGTAGGACTGCACAAATCCCCCTATCACGGTTTCAGCGTAGAATTTTCCGACCATCGAGAATACAACGCCGGCGAACCGATGCGCGATATCGATTGGAAGATAGTTGCCAAGACGGAACGCTACTACGTCAAGCGTTATGAAGAGGAAACCAACCTCCGCTGCTATATCGTTCTCGACCACAGCCGTTCGATGTTTTTCAGTTCCGGGGAAACATCCAAGATAGAATACGCGACGCAGCTTGCCGGAGCACTGGCATGGCTGATGAACTCCCAAAAGGATGCGGTCGGACTCGTCACTTTCAACGACAAGATCACCAATTTGCTGCCTCCCAAAGCATATAGATCATACATCGCGCAGATCTTCGGGGTGTTGATTGATCTCGAACCCAAGGATTCCACAGACCTGATGAGCAACCTTCACAAGATCGCCGAATCCATCCGCAAGCGTAGCCTGATCATCATCATCTCCGATCTCTTAGACGATCCCGATCGCGTGATCAACGCTCTCAAACACTATCGCACCCGGCATCACGAGGTATTGGTCTTCCATATCACCGACCTGCGGGAAGAAGATTTCCACTTCAAGCACGAAACCCAGTTTGTCGATAGCGAGAGCGGAGAGAAAATCACCGTCACCCCCTGGCAGATCCAAAAAGAATATCAGAGCAATTACCAGGCATGGACGGAACATCTCAAAAGTGAATGTCATCGCTATCAGATCGAATACAACCCAGTTTCCACCTCCACGCCCCTGAATGACCTGCTCCTAAAATATCTCTTGAAGCGACGCAAGGGCTGAGGTCAAGCTTCCATGTGCGTGGAACAAGTAAAATCTCTCAGAAACGCTTTTAGAGCGATTTAGGCGAAGATGGTTACCCGCGTCATATCAGAGCACAGAATCAGGCAGGCGGTGATTGATGCCATCGGTGAGATATTTTGCCGTCCCGATCCCGAAGTTCTTGAGGCATTGATCCGTGCATCTGAACAAGAAACCGAAGCGCTCCCCCGTGACGTTCTAAATACGATCATCCAAAACGCTGAGATCGCAGCTCGAGAGGGCATCCCAATTTGTCAGGATACCGGCACGCTGGTCGTCTTTGCCGAAATCGGCAATCAGGTCATCATCGACGGCAACCCTATAAGAGATATCATCGAAAGCGCTGCTGCCGAAGCCTGGCAACAATACTACCTACGCCGTTCTACCGTAGAAGAACCGCTGTTTGATAGAATGATTGAATCCATTAAAGTCCCCTGTGTTTTGCATATAGACATCGTGAGCGGAGACAAGCTCAGGCTCCGCTTTGCTCTCAAAGGTGGAGGGGCGGAAAATATGAGCAGGCATGCCATGCTGCAGCCGGGTGCAGGCAGAGACACAATTCTCGCTTTCGTCCTACAGACAGTTCTGGACGCGGGCGGCAAAGCATGCCCACCGCTCATTGTCGGCATCGGCATCGGTGGCAATTTTGAGCGCTGCGCGATATTGTCAAAGCAGGCATTGATGCTTCCTTTTTACTTTCGGCATCCCGATCCCCAATACCGAAAACTCGAAGAGGAGATCATTACCCGCATCAATCTGGAAGGATGCGGCGCACAAGGTTTGGGTGGATCGACCACCGCGCTGGCGGTGCACATCATCTCCGAGCCCTGTCATATCGCCTCTCTTCCCGTGGCGGTCAATCTGGATTGCCATGCCCATCGCAGCCTCGGGATCGAGATCTGATGTCTCGCCCATTGGGATGCCGAATTCCGATTCGGCTGTTGTTTGTTAAGCTGTGGGAAATCGGAAATCCCCACCCCAAACGTGACATGACACAAGGATAGCCCAATGTATGAATATCACCTGAGCCTGCCTTTCGACAGGCATCTCACCGATCTGATAAAACCAAGGGACAAGATCTATCTCAGCGGGTTCATCTACACCGCGAGAGACAAAGCCCACCAAAGATTGATCGATATCATCGATAAAGGCGAGCCGCTTCCCTTTGATCTGTCCGACACAGCCATCTTCTATTGCGGTCCTTCACCGACTCCACCGGGGAAGATTTGCGGCGTGATCGGACCAACCACCAGCGCGCGAATGGACAAATATACGATTCCGCTGTTGGAAAAGGGGCTGAAAGTCATGATCGGCAAAGGTGAACGCTCCCGTGAAGTTCAAAACTCTATTCACGAGCACGGCGCGTTGTATCTGATTTGCGTAGGCGGTGCTGCCGCGTTGCTCTCCAAGTGCATTGTTTCATGTGAAACATTCCTATGGGCTGAGCTGGGCACGGAAGCCGTCTATCGCATGCAAGTGCTTGACCTGCCATGCTATGTGGCGATTGTATAGCCCACTTCCTGCCGCAATCTTGCGCATTTTCCAAGCACTGTCCAATCAATCACGCCAAACATACGCCATCCAATTCCTCTTCCCGATCGTCTCCTACCGGCACGAGCAGAGGGATATCCAGTAATACGGCTTTTGATATGGAATTACCGACGTCCCCGTCGGTTCTTGTTGGCAGGTTCGGTTATAGATTTGTAGAAGGTTTACGAAATTGGCAGATGTGCCAAGTTCATCGCTACTATCGCCGACGGGGACGTCGGCGCTCCATGATATGGAATTACCGACGTCCCCGTCGGTTCTTGTTGGCAGGTTCGGTTATAGATTTGTAGAAGGTTTACGAAATTGGTGGAGGTGCCAAGTTCATCGCTACTATCGCCGACGGGGACGTCGGCGCTCCATGATATGGAATTACCGACGTCCCCGTCGGTTTTGGTTCGCTATTCCTCCTCAATACCATTTCTGTATAGTTCAACCATCTCTTATGCAATTAGCATTATTTCTTTGGTATCTGGAACATAAATTGTATAAATTATATATAGGATATGAATACAATATGCATGACATAGAGATAAGCCCCGATGCCTACCAATATCTGACCCGGAAAAGTGATTTTTACGGGTCTCGCAGGCGTTTGCCACGCATTGTTTTGACCGAGCTTTCCTGCAGCGGAGCGAAGTTCAGCGTGTTCTTCGACTTAGCCAACGACAAAGATATTCGGCTGCGCTTTGATGATATCGAGGTTTTGGCGGATGCAAAGATCGTTGATCGCTTTGGCGGTTTCACGCTCGAGCTCGAGAGCTTTTTCTTCGCATCGCGGATACTGGTGAAACCGCAACGGGAAAGCAACGAATGCGGATGTAAGATGAAATGTAATACACATAAAGAGGAAACATGAGACTGACAAGAACATTTATACTGCTGATAATGATCAGTATTGCGGGCATTTTAGCGGCAGCCCCGCATAGCTTTTTGCCGCTTGTTGTCGAACAACCGGACGGGACGCCGATTCGCGTCTATGCCTCAGGAGACGAATTTCACAACTGGCTCCACGATGCCGATAATTATACCATCGTGCGGGACGACGACAACCGCTATGTCTATGCGGCACAATCCGGTGAAGGGGTCGCACCCACCGATATCGTCGTGGGAATCGATCATCCTAATATGCGTGGAATGCAGCCCGGGGTCAATCTATCCGAGCGTCTGATCGCCGAAAGATATGAGCGTATGGCACACATGCGGGACTACAGCAATGGGCGCAGTCCACACGTTGGCGCGTTCAACAACCTCGTGGTGTTCATCAAGTTTGCCGACGACCCGAATTTCAGCAGCCCGATCACCTACTACGTGGATATGTTCAACGACAGCAGCACCAACGCCAATTCGATGAAAAACTACTTTATCGCCGCTTCCTACAATCAGCTTTTTGTGGATTCTTTCTTTTATCCTGTGCCAAATGGAACCACGATAGTCACCTACGTGGATATCAACCCGCGCAACTATTACCGCGTCTATAGCGTTGGCAACCCGATCGGATATTCAAACGACAGCGAACGCACCCAACGCGAACAGCAAATGCTGATGCGGGCAACCAACCATGTAGCCGCGCAGATTCCGAACACTTTGGTGATCGATGGCGACAACGACGGCTATGTGGACAACGTCTGTTTCATCATTCAGGGCTCGCCGGACGGATGGGCTGAACTGCTTTGGCCGCACCGTTGGGTGCTCTATGCCGTGCAGGCGTTTATTCATGGGAAGAGAGTGTGGGACTTTAATTTCCAGCTCGAAACCTCACTGTTTTCCTCCGCCGCCAGCGTCTTGGCGCATGAGATGTTCCACAGTTTGGGAGCGCCGGACCTTTATCGCTATACCAACAACAACATCACCCCGATCGGAAACTGGGATCTGATGGCGGGAAACGCCAATCCTCCCCAACACATGAGCGTGTGGATGAAATATCGCTATGGGCAGTGGCTCACCGACGTGCCATACATCACGCAATCCGGCACTTACACTCTTTCCCCGGTGGCATCGTCCTCCACAAACAATATCTATCGCATCAATACCTGGAGAACCTCGGAATCCTATATCCTCGAATATCGCAAACCGAGCGGAATCTATGACGGAAACCTGCCTGGAAGCGGACTCCTGGTCTATAGACTGGACACCAGGTATTCCGGAAACGCTCAGGGACCTCCTGACGAACTCTATATCTACCGACCCTACGCATCGAACACCAATACCAACGGAGTGCTCTCCCAAGCGAATTACTCGCTACAAGCGGGACGCCGGGAACTCAGCGAAGCCACCATTCCCAACGGATTCACGGGAAGCAACCTGACCGGCGGGCTGAACCTCTATGACATCGGCTATGCGGGAGATACGATCACTTTCAAAGTGAAGATTTCGGACATCCAACTCATCTATCCCCATGGCGGCGAAACCTGGTTCTCCGGAACCAATAAAACCATCACTTGGGCAGCAAAGACCCTGAGCGGAAACGTCAATCTGGAATACAGCACCAATGGCGGTTCAAGCTGGAACTCGATCGTAACCGGCACCCCCAACGACGGCAACTACACCTGGATGAATATTCCGGTGATGAACTCTCCGAATTGCCATGTCCGCGTCACTCAGGTCACCGGCGGGCACAATGACTTTAATGTATATCCCTTCAATATCATAGACCAGATGGCTGTCCCCACCCCCACCTATCCGGCAAACAACGCCACTGGCATTCCCACGAATCCGCAAATCTCTTGGTCAAACGTGCCGGGCGCGACCGGATACCACTTCCAGCTTTCGAATCAGGCAAACTTTGGCAGCTTCATCGTCAACCTTATCAACCACCCGACAAACTCTTATATGGTTGGCGGGCTCATCCCCTTCAACACCTATTACTGGAGGGTTGCCAGCATGTCCGATCTCGGCATCGGACCTTTCTGCAACACGCAGAGCTTCAATACCGGGGATATCAGCGAGCTTCCATCAATACCCGCTTTGCTTTCACCGGCGCACATGGCGACAAATCTGCCCACCACCATCACCTTCAATTGGAGCGCCGCCACTCTCGCGCAAAGCTATTGGCTGCAGGTCGCCCGGGATCCATATTTTTCAAACGTGGTGGCTTCCGTGCCGGGGCTCACGACCACGCAGCACACCCTCACGAATCTGCTGCACTACAACGTCTATTATTGGAGAGTCAGCGCCGTAAATGTTGCCGGTAGCAGCAATTTCTCCACGATCAGAAGATTCAGCACGATGGCGGGAGTCTCAAACGAGGACGATGCCGTGGTGCCGGTTCCAAACGCGCTGATGCAAAACTTTCCCAATCCCTTCAACCCCAGCACGAGCATCGGGCTCAGCGTCAAAGACCCCTCAAAACCAATCGCCGTGGTCATCTATAACCCCCGCGGGCAGATGATCAAACGCCTTTTTATCGGAGTCCCCGCGCGTCGGCAGCTTGATCTGGTCTGGGATGGCAAAGACGAAAGCGGCATGCCGGTTTCAAGTGGATTGTATCTCTATCGCTTCGAAACCGATGGATTCAGCGAAACCCGCAAGATGCTGTTGATGAGATAGATAGATCTTCATTCGAGTAGTCTCCTAAGTAGGTTGGCGGTTTGCAATGCGGGCTGCCAACTTTTTTGTGTTTTTTTACAGCTTGTGATTATGTCTTCAGCAACAAGAAAACTGAGAGGGTAATATCACTGCCTTGAGAGATGAATGGGAGATGAACAGTTGATCCTGCAAAGAGTTAGTTTTTGGCAAAAATAAGCTCTCTCCTGCCTCCAGACTTTGACAGCCAAATAATGACTTGATGCAAGGGGTGTCCTTCTCAGAGATTTCGTGCGTTCGACGGCTTCGCCGATAGTGGAATATATTTTTTGGTCCGCCTCCGGCGGGTTCCAAAGACCAAAGAGCCAAAGTCCATTTAATGGATAGTCCTGAAGACCCGAAAGCCGAAGCGGAGGTTGCTCCCGGCACCGGGAGAGATGCCGTTGCGGTAGGCAACCCGACAGTTGTTGTCACTGCTGTACCAAGAACCACCACGCAGCACGCGAAAATCACCTGAGCTTGCCCCGCGGGGGTCAGAACTTGGGCTTTTGCCATAATAGCCGCTTTCATACCAGTCCCAACACCATTCCCAGACGTTACCGCTCAGGTCATGGATACCGAGCTCATTGGCGCTTTTGGTGCCTATTTCCTTGGTTCTGCTACCGGAATTACTGCTGTACCAAGCAACAGATTTGATGTCATTTGAGCCGCTGTATTTGTAGCCTTTGCTTTTGTTTCCTCCACGAGCAGCATATTCCCATTCCGCTTCAGTGGGAAGTCTGTAGCCGTCGGCGTTCCAATCACAGACTACGAATCCGCGGCTCCAGTTCGACGGTTCAGTATTACCGTCGATGCTGTAGCAAGGTTTCAGACCCTCTTTGAGGCTGCGTTTGTTGCAATAGTCGATGGCGGCATACCAGGATACTCGCTCCACTGGTAGAGTCTCCCCTTTCCAGTGGGAGGGATAACTGCCCATCACCGCAGCCCATTCTTTTTGCGTAACCTCATATTTGCCGATATAAAAGGATGATACCGTCACCTGATGCACAGGTTTTTCATCTTTATCCCCATCCTTTGAGCCCATGCCAAAAGTTCCGGCAGGGACTAAAATCATATTCTCTCCAGCCTTAACTATCGCAAAAACCACCTCGCTCGTCTGATCTTTCAGCACCGAGACAGTGCGGGATTGCGTCTTACCCTGATATTTCAGCTCGACGCTATGCGAGCCGATACCGATCCTGGAAGAGGTTTGAATCATCCCGGAGCTGATATTGGCGACAAAGCTGCCGTCGATCCAGATCTCACCTTCGGTATTACTTTCCACCCGGATGGAACCGGTGGTATATTCCGTATCTACTTTTATCGCCGGTTTGGTCGTTGCTGGCGTACCCGG
This sequence comes from Candidatus Cloacimonadaceae bacterium, assembly GCA_030693415.1. Taxonomy (NCBI): domain Bacteria; kingdom Pseudomonadati; phylum Candidatus Cloacimonadota; class Cloacimonadia (SeqCode); order Cloacimonadales (SeqCode); family Cloacimonadaceae (SeqCode); species Cloacimonadaceae bacterium (SeqCode). Next base: position 15,092 of record JAUYAR010000120.1, read on the forward strand.
CGCGGCTTTGGCAAAGTAAAAATCCTCGATCAGGTTGCCGGCGGTCCAGGGTATTTGTTTATCAAAGGTATTGGTCTTTACTTCACGAGTCACTTTTTTCATGATGTCTTCAATTCGATCGGAATTGCCGATGTGTTTTACAAAGCTCTCGGTGAAGGGACTGTTTGCGCCTGTGCCGTCCGCCGCGGTTTTACCCTGTTCGGTGCTATAGATGATATACTGGCTTCCTGCTTTGCCCTGCATGATCTGCAAACCTTTGTTGCCGGAACGGGCGCCACGAAAGGGATTGTCCCGGCAGGCATCAAGCACCATGATCGAAAGCCGGGCTCGCTGCATGCGTTCCAAGGCAAGATTACTCGAAAAGGCGTGGTAGCGTAGCTCTTCCTCGGCATTGATTACTCTGCCGATGGGAATGAGGAAGTTTTCTCCTGCATAATTGGCACCATGCCCGCTATAATAAAACAGCACCTCATCTTCATCGCGAATACTACCGACAAAGGTATTGAGTGCAGTGTCCATTTTTTGGTGATCGGCATTGGTGATGAGGCTTACTTCAAAACCGAGTTGGCGCAGGGTATTTGCCACCAGATTGGCATCATTTACCGGATTGCGCAAGGGGCTGTCGCTATAGCCGGCATTGCCGATTACCAATGCCCGGCGTGCTGCCCAGCCTGAACTGATCAGGCAAAACGGCAAGATCAAGAGTAAAAACAGTTTCATCAATCCTCCATACAAGAATTATACATCATAGATACTAAGATGAGCTTTGAAAAAGGCTCTGTTTTTGTCAAGTTAAACTTTTTTTGGTGAACAGATTATGGAATTACCGACGGCCCCGTCGGTTCATACGCGTCAGGATAGGTTACAGATTTGTAGATGGGTTGATAGATTTGTAGATGGTTTATAGATTGGCAAATGTGTCATGTTCATCGCTACTATCGCCGACGGGGACGTCGGCGTTCCATGAGGCGGCGCTCCATGATATGGAATTACCGACGTCCCCGTCGGTTCATACGCGTCAGGATCGGTTACAGATTTGTAGATGGTTTGATAGATTTGTAGATGGTTTGACAGATTTGTAGATGGTTTATAGATTGGCAAATGTGTCATGTTCATCGCTACTATCGCCGACGGGGACGTCGGCGTTCGTGCGCCTGTGAGCGATACATATCAGACAGGTGAAAGTCCTGTTCAGAGCACCGTTAAAACTCTGTAGCCGAAGGTAACTGCGTCACCGTGAGGTGGGGTGGAGAGCAACTGGAAGC
>JAUYAR010000121.1 GCA_030693415.1 Candidatus Cloacimonadaceae bacterium
GCTTCCAGTTGCTCTCCACCCCACCTCACGGTGACGCAGTTACCTTCGGCTACAGAGTTTTAACGGTGCTCTGAACAGGACTTTCACCTGTCTGATATGTATCGCTCACAGGCGCACGAACGCCGACGTCCCCGTCGGCGAGATTTGCGATGGAACTGCGGACAAGAACCGACGGGGACGTCGGTAATTCCATAATCATGGAACGTCTCATCATGATCCACCTTACAGGAGCTATATAACGGACAGTCTTCAATCAACAACCAAATTTCTTGTGTTCAACACGAAAAAGAGGTTGACAGGATTCATGCCAGTATAAGACTTGCCGCATAAAAAGAAACACAACTAAAATTGGAAACATGGTATTATATCTTGGTGATTGTCTTGATGTATTAACTCGGATTGAATCGGATTGCGTCGATCTGATCGTCACGTCCCCGCCATACGCAGATAGCCGAAAGAATACCTATGGGGGGTTATCTCCCGATCATTACAATGCCTGGATGTTGCCAATATGCGATGAATTGTTCAGAGTTTTGAAACCGAATGGAACTTTCATACTCAATATCAAGGAGAAGGTGATCAACGGCGAGCGGCACACTTATGTGCTTGAGCTGATATTAGAGCTAAGGAAACGTGGAAGGCTTTGGACTGAGGAGTTTATCTGGCATAAAAAAAAACTGTTATCCGGGGAAATGGCCAAATCGGTTTCGTGATGCATGGGAAAGACTATTACAGTTCAATAAAAACCGGCTCTTCAAAATGTATCAGGATGATGTCAAAGTCCCGATCGGGGACTGGGCTAAGAACAGATTGGATAACTTGAGCGCAACGGATAAAACACGTGATATATCAAAGGTTGGCAGTGGATTTGGCAAGAACGTTTCAAATTGGGTGGGCAAAGAAACCGTCTTTCCAACAAATGTACTTCATTTGGCGACTGAGTGTGGAAACAGAAATCATAGCGCAGTTTTCCCGTACGCCTTGCCAGAGTGGTTCATCAAGTTATTCACTCGTGAAGGCGATCTGGTGCTGGATCCTTTCATGAGCTCAGGTACCACAATCAAGGCAGCTAAACAATTGAACCGGAGAGCGATCGGGATTGACGTTAATGCTGAATACTATAGTCAGGTCAGAAACTACTGCGGTTATGCTAACCCCACAATTTTGAGAGCTTACCCTGATCAGTTTCTGGAGAAATGAAAGGTGTCAAATTCATATCCCACATTCACATAGAACAAGGCATTGCCTTTTTCGCGGATAGCGGTGCTGACGCGGATGGGGCCGAAGAACGTTTTGACCCCCAATTCTGAATACAGCGCCCAGGTGACGTCATCCTGTGTCCAGTCGTCGACACTGGCATAGTTCAAGCCTTGTAAAGCAAAGGTATTGAATACGTTACGATGAAATTTTGCCCTGAAAGCAAGCTCATAGATCCTGAAAATCGGAGCGCTGATCTCATACTTCTCGTATCCCCTGAAAGCATGCGATCCGCCGAAATAAAAGGGATCCACTGCCATATCCTCTCCCTTGCTGAAATATGACCCATAATCCAAGGCGAGTTTCATACTGAGAAAATCAAAGAGCGGAGACCAAAGCTCCATTTTGCCCTCAATCCTGCTGTAGATGATATCGCTAATCTCTTTCTGGCGGGAGAAATTGGATTTCATCGAGATTCTGGCGCCATTCATCGGAAAGTAGAAATCATCCAGACTCTCATGATAGATCTTGAGCCCGAAGCCGCTGATGAGATTGTTTTTATCCAGTGGCGCGGTGGCGGAAACATCCCGATACAGACGGTTGCGGTATGAATAGACAAATGCCTCCGCGATGGCGACTTTGTTGGCAAATACCCCCACTCCGCCATTCAGCCCATATTCCAGAGCCATGACGCTGCCGATTTTGATGTTGTCCCGATAGATATAGATCCGGTCTTCATTCAGGTAGGTAAATAAGCGAAAATAGGATCCCCAGAAATCGCCGAAGTTCTTCACGTAATCAAGAACAAGCTCTGTTTTGCCGCCAAGATTGATCGCCGCGCGCAACGATGAGTTCTTTAGTATCTCGTTGTCCATCGTGAAAAGCAGTCCGGCGACAGAGCTACGCTCCGTGGTGTAGCTTGCATTAAAAGCGAGATGTCGGCGTTCCTTTTCCTTTACATAAATGTGCAAATGCCAGCTTCCCTCCTCAGGGATCAAAACGGGATAGATAGTATAAAATAGCTTTGAATTCCATGCGGTGAGGCACTTTTCGACGATCTCGGGGACACCGTATTGATCTCCGATAACGATTCCCATGTAATCCTTGATCTTGGCGCCACTGACATATTTGTTTCCGTGGCAGACGATCTTGGAGACGCGAAACTTGCCAAGTGTGATTGGTGGAATCTGGACTTCCCGATTCGCTGCTCCGATCCCGCAGGAATCGCGGAAAGCGATTAACTTATCAAGATTGAGGCGTGCATATACTTCCCCGGCATCGATTATGGCTTTGAGATTTTTGAAATCGGTGGCTGAAAACTCTGCTAATAGTGGTTCCAGCAAGAAATCGCAATCATCCAAATGTTCTGCCAAATTGCGGGTGATGCCGATATTGATTGTTTGATCGATCACATCGACGAAGCTCTTGATGTTGTCCGCGCCGCGCAGTGTGGAATTGACTTTGAGACCGATCACGACATCGGCACCCATGCTTTTGACGACAGAGACGGGGACGTTTTGTGCGATTCCGCCGTCGATATACTTTTTACCGTCAAATTCGAAAGGTTCGATGATGCTGGGAATGGACATCGACGCCCGCACCGCTTGCATCAACGAGCCTTTGTCGAATATTACGGGAATACCGCTGATCAAATCCGTCGCCACGCAGGCAAAGGGAATCGGCAAGTCCGAGAAATCCCGATATTGCGATGCATCCGCGTATAGCTCAAAAAGTTTCAGATTGATCGAATTACCTATAAAAACGCTGGTGGGAATGACGTGATCCCATTGCTCATCAAAGCTGAGATTGATGTTGCCATAAGGAGCCCAGCGTTTTTGACCGATGTAGAGATCTTTGCGTTGATAACTATCGTCAAAAAGCTCCCGCCAATCCAATTGAAGCGCGAGTTCTTCGATCTCCGAGGCGCTGTAGCCCATGGAGTAAAGCGCTCCGATGATGGCTCCGATGCTGGTTCCGGCAACGTAGTCCGGCTTGAAGCCGGTTTCTTCCAAGACCTTGAGAATGCCAATGTGGGCATAGCCCCTCGCCCCTCCACCACTCAACGCGTAGCCGAGTTTGGCAGCGGATAGGGAAACAAACAGGAAAAAACTCAAGCTCATCAAGACAAGCTTGAGTTTATGATCTTTGCACATGATTCCTAAATGTCGATACCACCGGGATCAGAAACGTTCAGGCTGTCCGCAGGTGTTGGTTTTTCCGCGCTCTTTCGTGGTTTGAAGACGAATTCCAATCTGCCGAATATGCAGTTTGCCTCGATAAAGACCGGTTCGAGACTTGTGCTTTCGCCATAGCGTTTCGCGTCTGAGCCGAAACCCACATAGCTGTTATTGGGTAGGATCGTGGCGCCAAACACCGTGGTTGGAGTGATTTCGTAAGCAAGGTCAGCGGGTAGAAATACACGTCCTGAGCCAAACACAACCGTGATCTCGAGAGGTTTTGAATCCTGTTTGAGATTCGTCAGATCATAATCCTGCGAGGCAAAGACGGTGGCATACTCTATTTCGTTGCCACTAACGCGTTTGTGTGTGATCCCCGATTTGCGGACTTTGCTTGATCCGCCGATGAGGAGTTTCACACCAAAAAGGATGATGATGACCGCGATAAAGATCTTTGCCAAAGGAAAGTGCACGCCAAATTCCTTTAGGATCAAAGACAATCCGAAGAGTACGATCAGAATGCCCCAAAAGAGGCTGCCAAAGAAAATGTCCATTTTCATCTCCTGCTCCTTAGTTTTGTTAGATGCCTGTTGTATATGCCGCATAGAGGTTTGAAACCGGTATGCGGATGTCTTTATTTATGATCAATTCAGGTGTTTCGATTACTTTGCCGAGATAGTGAATCTCAAGCCCCAGATTGGTCGCCAATTCGGCGATGGAGGAGATGGCGTCTTCGGCACAGGATACGATGACGCGTCCGGTTTTTTCTCCGAACCAGAAAAAATCCGCCCTGCCGGAGATATCCAGATCAAGCACCGCTCCCCTAAGAGTTTTCGGTTTCAGACAGGCTTCAGCGATCGCGGTGAGCAATCCTCCGTCCGAGACATCGTGTGCGGAGAAAATCATGTCTTTTTCAATAAGTTCCACAATCAGATCTATGAGGCGTTTGGCTTGTTCGAGATCGATGGGAGCGATCTTTCCGGCGATGGTGTTGTGGATGGTTTTTAGGTATTCCGATCCGCCGATGTCATTGCTATGACCTCCAAGTAAAAGAATGGCGTCTCCGGTGCGTTCGAAAAACTGCGTCCTGGCTTTTCGGACATCCTGCATCAGACCCAACATGCCGATCACCGGCGTGGGATAGATCGCCCCGCTGGGATTTTCGTTGTAAAATGATACGTTCCCTCCGGTGACAGGTGTTCCCAAAGCACGGCAGGCGTCTCCCATACCACGGATACATTCGCTGAAACTCCAATAAACTTCAGGTTTGTAGGGATTGCCAAAGTTTAGACAATTGGTGACGGCAATCGGCTGCGCGCCGCTGCAGGCAACATTTAAAGCCGCTTCCACGACCGCTGCTTTGGTGCCTTCATAGGGATCGAGAAAACAGTGCCGACTGTTGCAATCCGTTGCCATCGCGATGGCTTTTTTGCTATCCTTGATCGCAATCACCGCCGCATCCGAACCCGGCTCGACGCTTGTTCCGATCTGCACCATGTGGTCATACTGGCGGTAGATTTTCTCTTTGGAAGTGATGTTTGGGCTGGCGAGCAGCTTGGTCAGTACTTCCGTAATGTCCGTAGGTTCAGAAACGGAATGGGTGTCGAAAGCATTGATCGCGTCTTGGTTATCCGGTTTCTTCATATCACGAGTATAGACGGGTGCCTTGCCGCCGAGGATGAGATATTCGGCAGGGATTTCCGCAACCGTGGTTTCATAGTATCTGATGCGTAAAAGCTTGTCTTCGGTCACTTTGCCAATGACGACGGCGTCCAGATCCCACTTGTGAAAGATGTCCTGAATCGCTTGGAAATTCATGGGTTCGACGATGAGCAGCATGCGTTCCTGAGATTCGGAAAGCATTATTTCATAAGGCGTCATGCCGGTTTCGCGTTGGGGAACAAGCGAGACGTCGAGCTCGATTCCCACCTCTCCCTTGCCTGCCATTTCAGAGCTTGAACAGGTCAGTCCCGCGGCTCCCATATCCTGGATAGCAATCACCAGACCTGAATGGATCACCTCCAAAGTAGCTTCCAGTAAAAGCTTCTCGTAGAAAGGATCTCCAACTTGCACTGCCGTGCGCATTTCAGCAGATTCATGGGAAAGCTCGACCGAAGCGAAAGTGGCTCCGTGAATTCCGTCGCGCCCTGTTTTGGCACCGACATAGACGACGAGATTGCCGATTCCCTTGGCTGCGGATTTTGCCAACTGCCCGTGTTTCATCACCCCCACCGCCATTGCATTGACCAAAGGATTCCCTTCATAACAAGGTTCGCAATAGACTTCACCTCCTACCGTTGGAACGCCGAAGCAATTTCCATATTCGGCAATGCCATGCACCACTCCTTCGATCAGATGGCGCACACGGGGATCGGATGGGTCGCCAAACCGCAAGGAATTCAAAGCGGCAACGGGTCTGGCGCCCATGGTGAAAATATCGCGTAGAATACCACCCATGCCGGTCGCGGCTCCATGATATGGTTCCAAAGCAGAGGGATGGTTGTGGCTTTCGATTTTGAAGCAGATAGCGATTCCGTCTCCGATATCTACGACACCTGCGTTTTCGTCTCCGGCTTTGGCAAGGATGTATTCTCCATCGCGGGGCAGGGTCTTCAAGAGCTTGATCGAATTCTTGTAACTGGCATGTTCAGACCACATTACGCTGAAAATACCGATCTCCACCCAACGAGGCGTTCTGCCCAATATGGATTTGATGTATTCATATTCTTCCGCCGAGATTCCGTGTTCGGCAATGAGTGAGTCGGTAATCAGGGGTTCCTGCATCTATATGTCCTTCATGGCTTTATATCTTGTTGGCGCTGAGCAGGTCGATCAAACGGAGGATGCGGTCTTCGATCAGATCAAAGGTACCGCGATAGTTATCCAGTTCCGAACCGTAGGGATCCTTGATATCTCCGCTTTCTCCTACTATTTCGTTCAAGGTCATGATCTTATGCGCTGAATTGGGTTCCCAGTCACGCAGAATATCGCGTTGACGTTCTTCCATGGTCAAAACCCATCTGCCGGCACTGATCAAATCTGACGTAATCTTTTTTGATACATGGCTTTGCGCATCGAGGATGCCTCGTTCCATCAGCAACTGCATGGAGTTGATCGAGATCATGCTTCCGCCCTGTATCAGACCGCAGGAATCGCCGCGGAAATTCATGCCCCGCTCTTTGACCAGATGGTTGAAAAGCTTGTCCGCGATCGGACTGCGGCAGATATTCGCGGTGCAGACAAACATTATCAGCGGTGCATGGAAAGACTCCTTTATCGAGTAGAAAGGAACGGAGCCCTCACGCAGGCATTTGATCTCATCGGTCATGGAATCGCTCTTTTCCGCGGGAATGAATTCCACAACGGTGGAGGGTTTGGGCTCGGGATCGACGTTTCGCATCATTGGAACCAAGCCAAAATCAAACCAGGAATCGTAGCTTTTGGAGATCCGGTTCAGATCGTTTTCCGGGGGCAGAGTTGAGACATTGATACTGGTACTGATCATCGGTTCACCGAGTTGTTCGATGAAAAAGCGCAGCATTGAATCCTGTGGGACGCGAAAGGCGACTTTGCCACCCAGCTCGACTTTCTCGAAGCGCTGATCGGCGCATTCTGTCACAAAGGTGAGATTCCCGGGCCAATACTGACCCATCAGCCCTTTTAGGCTTTTGGGCAGGGAAATCCCGGCATCATCAAACCAGTTGAGATCAGGAACGAGGACAATGAGACCGCTGTTCTCCTTGCGCTGCTTGAGTTTAACGATGCGCTCAAGCGCGTTGCCCGAAGAAAGACGGCATCCGATGCCAAACATCGTGCCAGTGTAATGGAGTATCGTTTTACCCTGTAAATCATCTTTTTGTAAAAACTTGATCAACTTCTGTGGCGGTGGTTCGCGGAGCAGGTTCAAATTATAGTCTCCTTTTTTAATCAAGGTAGGGCAAGGGGTTGATGGCTTTTCCGTCTTTGCGCAGTTCAAAGTGCAACGAGGGTTCGCTGGCGGAACCGGTCATGCCAGATTTGGCGATCACCTGACCCTTTTTGACCTTGGCGCCGCGGCTGACGGAAATGCTGCTATTATACGCGTAAACAGTGAAAAAGCCGTTTTTGTGATCGATGATGACAAGATTCCCCTGTCCGCCGTACCGTTCGGCAAATACGACTTCTCCATCGTCCGCGGCAATGACGTTCGAGCCTTCGGGAGTCGCGATGTCGATGCCGTTGTTGACCACGCTGGTGCCATAGGCGCGGGATTCTTCTCCAAAGGCGCGAATGATCTTTCCACGCACGGGCCAGGCGATCTTTTTGGCGGTGAATTGATATGATTGAGGTTCTTTGCCGCTAACTATGGTGAGTTTGTTGATTAGTGATTCCAGCTCCTGGGCGTCTTTTTTGAGCTTGGCGATCTGGTTTTGCAGGTTTTGCTGTTCGCGAGTAAGCTGCTGTTGCTGCTGCTGCAAGTTTTGCACCTGTCGCCCGTAGGTCTTGCTGGTGACGGTTTCCTTGCGCACTTCGCCCCGAACGCCGATATATTCTTTTTGGTGAAAAACCTTATCCTGCATCAGAGTGATCTGGTATCCGCGCAGGCTGTTGATCTTATTACGCGCGTTGAGGGTCAAAATAGCCATAAAATGGTGGTCGCGGTGCTGCATTTGAGAAGCGCGGTAGGAGCGGTCAATGCGAAGCAGCATGTCCAATTGCACATTTTGCAGTTGATTGAGCTGAGCGATACGATCCCCAACGGATGAAAGTCTGTCGCTGACCGAGCGCAGGGAATCGAGCTTGACTCCCTCTTGCCTGACCAGGGTTTTCAGGTTTTCGTCGGTTCGTCTTTTCAGTGAGGCGGTGCGCTGTATATCGCTTTCGGTTTGTTTCTTTTGGGTTTCAGTTTGTTTGACCTTGGTTTGAGCTGATTCGAGCTTTTTCTGCACCTGTTGGAGTTGTTTCATTTTCTCTTCCAGTTCGTTGCCGATCAGGGCAAGCGTCAGGAAAAACAACAGAAGGACGGATATCAATCGATATAGCATGCTCATGCCTTGTTTTCAGTGCGCAATTCTATATTCGGCGCGATCCGGTTTGGGGGTTTCTGTTCTGCTGTCTGGCATTCTTTATGTTTTGGCATAATCCTCAACCGAATACGATCTTGATCTCCCGTATGGCATGAGCGATTGTGTCGGAGGCGTGCACTGCGTTTTCGGTGATCCCTTCCGCATACAAATGCCGGATCGAACCGGGCTTGCGTTTTTCGGGATCGACCTCTCCGATCAGTTCCCTCAGTTCCTCCACCGCATTGCGTTTTTCCAAAAGCACAGCGACGGTATCGGCAGAACACATAAAACTCACCAGCCTCTCAAAGAATTCCTTGCCGCGGTGCATCTCATAGAAACGCTCCGCTAGGTTTCTCGTGAATCTGATGACCTTGATGTTGGTGATGACAAAGCCGTGTTCCTCGATGATCGAGATGACATGTCCGACGTGACGATGCACAACGGCGTTGGGCTTGATCAGCAGAAGGCTTTGTTCGGTCATTTACGCGGATAGACAGTCTCGATGTAATCCAGAGCCGCCACTTTGATGGCGATGTCGCGGTTCAAAATCACGCTCATTTTGATCTTGTGTTTCAGGATATCGATCCATACATCGTTGACTTCGTTAGCTTTTAACTCGAAGCCGGTGTATTGTTTCAGCATGTCCTGATAGAATTCATCGCGATCGGAATCGACTCTGGCAATGACGAGTTTGTGGCTGTCGTGACATACGTCATAGTCCTTGTAGCGGACATCGACAACGGCATAACCGAGCTTGAGCAGGTTCTCAAAGTTTATTTGCAGATCATCGTTATTCGGCATCATTTATACTCCATACGTTTAATTTTCTCGACAAAATCCTGTCGGCAATTTTCTTGTTCCCACGCTTTGGTGAAAGTGCTTTAAGTCAAGAAGAATATTGGTCTTTACATAATTTTCCTGCGATACCAAGTATGCAAGGCTCTTCAGAATGGTGATTTAGCCCCATCCATATACGGATCGCTAGCATAGAATATAAATGACGGGTTTTTAAGAGGTTCAGATGCCGCTTTTCAAACTGACAACAGATTACAGCCCCAGCGGAGATCAACCGCAGGCGATCAGCGAATTGCTGGAAGGGATTACCCAAAACAAACGCCATCAGGTGCTCTTGGGCGTGACGGGAAGCGGAAAGACCTTCACTATCGCAAACGTCATCGCCAAATTGGATAAGCCGGTGTTGGTGCTCTCACACAACAAAACCCTTGCAGCGCAGCTCTATGGTGAATTCAAGCAGCTCTTTCCCGAAAACGCGGTGGAATACTTCATCAGTTATTATGACTACTATCAACCCGAAGCTTATATCCCGGGGAAAGATATCTATATCGAAAAGGATTCCGACATCAACGAACAGATCGAAAAGCTGCGCCTGCGGGCAACAATGTCTTTGATGGAGAGACGGGACGTGATCATTGTGGCATCGGTATCCTGCATCTATGGTCTCGGGGTTCCGGAAGAATACCGCGAAGCATTGATCCGAGTGAAGGTGGGTATGAAACTCGATCGGGACGAACTGATCCAAAAGCTCGTGCAAGCCCATTACAGCAGAAACGACATTGCCTTCGAGCGAGGCGCGTTCCGCGTTCGGGGAGACATCGTCGATATCTATCCAGCCTATTTGGAACACTGCCTCAGGGTGGAATTCTTCGGTGAGGAGATCGTGAAGCTGGAAAAGCTGCATCCCATTTCCTATCAAAGCCTTGGGCTCGTGGACGAGTATCCCGTCTATCCGGCAATTCACTTCATTATGAATGAAGACAGATTGCGCCTCGCATTGAACTCGATCGAATCCGAGATGAACGAACGCGTCCATTTCTATCTGCAAGACCAACGCTATGTGGAAGCCGACCGGCTCAAACAACGCACGATGTTTGACATCGAGATGCTGCGCGAATTGGGATACTGTTCCGGCATCGAAAACTATTCAAGACATCTCACCGGTGCTCAGATTGGAGAGCCGCCAAGCTGTTTGTTAGATTACTTTCCGGATGATTTTCTCTTCATTATCGATGAATCCCACGCCACGATACCTCAGGTGCACGGTATGTTTGGAGGAGATTTCACCCGCAAGAAAAACCTCGTGGACTATGGTTTCCGGTTGCCGAGCGCTTTTGACAACCGTCCTCTGCGCTTTGATGAGTTTGAGCGCTATATGCGCAACGTGATCTTCGTTTCCGCCACGCCGGCAAATTATGAGCTCACTCTCACCAAAGGGGAGATCGTGGAACAGGTGATCCGTCCCACCGGTTTGGTCGATCCCGAAGTGGAGATCAAACCGATCCGCCACCAGGTGGACGACCTCATCGCTCAGATCAAAGAGCGAACGGCAAAGGGACAAAAGGCACTGGTGATGACCCTCACCAAGCGCATGAGTGAGGATTTGAACACTTATCTGAAAAATGCCGGAATCCGCAGCCGCTATCTGCATAGCGACATCGATACGATCGAAAGGGCAAAGATCATCAGGGAGTTGCGCATGGACGAATTTGACGTCATCGTGGGCGTTAACCTGCTTCGCGAAGGACTTGACCTTCCGGAAGTATCCTTGGTGGCGATCCTCGACGCAGATAAAACAGGCTTTCTCCGTTCCGCCAGATCCCTCATCCAGATATCCGGTCGCGCTGCCAGAAACATCGACGGCAAGGTCATCCTCTACGCCGATGTGATCACCAGCGCGATCACAATAACCTTAAGCGAAACTAACCGGCGCCGTATCAAACAGCTTAAATATAACGAGGATAACAACATCACCCCCCAAAGCATCAGCAAGACGCTTGAACAGATCATCCAATCCACCGCCATTGCAGAAGGTTATGACCGAGATCAAAAGACCAGCAAAGATAAACCCAGCAAAGAGGATTTCCGCGAATACCTGGAAATCGACAACCGTGACAAATTGCTGGAACTGCTAAAGAAAGAAATGCTGCGTGCCGCGCAAAAACTGGATTTTGAACGTGCGGCGGAATTGCGCGACCGCATCTTGGAAATGGAGCTGGACAAACCACGTGCTGAATCAGGCGGAAATCAGGTTAGTAAAGATAGTTCTTGACAAAAAAAACGGAAAATAATATGATATTTGGAAGAGGTTTAATTTGTGAGTAAACAAAAGTATATTGTAATACAAGAGCTTGACCCTGAAAGTGTTAATGAAATCGAAGAAACCCATAAAAACAACTATCTCAGCCTGGGTTTCAAACCATATTTGATGGCGAACGGCAAGATCAAGTGGCTCACCGACTCGCTGCGCGCCAAGTATGGTGCGCGCACCAGATCGTTCTTTTCGCTGCCCCGTATCTTCAAGCATCCGACTCTGCCGCGCCGTCGTAAAAGACGCTACCGCAACCGGATGCTCAGATTTATGCTGTCTAATTTGGGCTTTTCCCTAATCCTCGCCGGCATTCTTGCCGCGGTGTGGTTTCTGCTACGTCACTGGTATTTGCTCTTTTAACCATCATGGAGAGATAAATTGAGAATATTAGCAATCAACGACGACGGCATCCAAGCGCTGGGAATCAGGACTCTGATCGATCATCTGCGCCAAGCCGGTCATGAAGTAATCATCGTGGCGCCGGATCGTGAACGCAGTGCCGCATCGCATTCGCTGACCTTGAGAAAAGACCTGCGGGTCACAAGAATTGCCGAGCTTGAGTATTCTGTGGACGGCACACCGGTAGATTGCACCGTGATCGCTTTGCAGAAACTGATCACCGGCAGAATCGATCTGGTGATATCCGGCATCAATGCCGGACAGAATATGGGCGAGGACGTTCTCTATTCCGGAACCGTCGCCGCCGCCGTCGAAGCTTCGTTCTTTGGGCACAAAGCGATCGCGATCTCGATCAATTCCTATACGGATCAAAGATTCGAAACCGCAGCCGCCTGGATGGTGAAGCTCTTGGATATGGGCATCGAGCATCTGATCAGCCCCAGGGAGATCCTCAATATCAATGTGCCAAACGTTCCTCCCGAAGCGATCCGAGGGATCAGGCTCACCCGCGTGGGACACCGCAAATACTACAATTTCATCAAGATCATGGATCAGTTTGAAGACGGTTTCTCATATCGTATTGGCGGCGACCAACCAATCTGGGATTTGCAAAAAGGAACCGATGCCGAAGCAATCAATGAAAACTATATTTCCATCACACCCTTGGGATTTGAAATGACCAGAGGCGATTCTTTCCCCCAAATCCTCGAATGGCTGGAAGAGCACAATCTGCTCCAGCTTGAGAACTAATATATGCGTTTTGAAGACCAACGCGCGCTATTGATCAATGACCTGAAAGCCCAGGGAATTAGTGACGAGAAAATCCTGCGGGCATTTAGCACCGTTGCCCGCGAGAACTATGTCCTGCCCGAATACCGTGAATACGCCTATCGCAATCAACCTTTGCCGATACTGCTATCGCAGACGATATCCCAACCCCTGATGATCGCCATTATGATGCAATATATGCAGTTGGATGCTGAAAACAGCGTGCTTGAGATCGGCACCGGCAGCGGTTATCAATCCGCGCTTTTGGCTGAAATTGTGAAAGACGTTTGCAGCATTGAACGCCTCGAAGGTCTTTCGCTGAAAGCGCAACAGACGCTACGTGAGCAAGGCTATAAAAACATCTATTTCCGCATCGGCGACGGCGCTCAGGGATGGGAGAAAGCCTATCCCCCCTACAAAGAATTTGACAAGATCATCATCAGCGCAGCTACAAACGAGATTCCGCACAAGCTTTTATCCCAGCTCAAGAAAGGTGGAATTCTCGCCGCGCCCGTCGGCGGATCAAACTATCAGGTTTTGACCATAGTTCAAAACCAGGACTCAAAGCTGGTCTATACCCAGCACGGAGCTTGCAGTTTCGTTCCGTTGATCAGCGATGGTCAATAAAGGAGATTATATGATCAAGGACTATGTCGTCTGGCTCAAACAGGTGATCAACAAACCAAGCAAATACGCTATCCTGCGCAGGTTTGTCATCTTCAAGGAACTCAGCTCATTTGAGCTGCACCTGATCGACAACTATCTACATCCACGCGAGTATAAAAAGGGAGAAATGCTCTTTGAGGAAGGTTATCCTCTGGAAGCGGTCTTTTTCATCGACAAAGGCGAAGTCCAGGTAAGCGGACCCATCAACTCGCAGGAGACTGCCGTTTTGAAGAAAAACCAGTTTATCGGCTTGATCGATATGTTCAATGAAGACACTCGCTCCAGCACAGCCAAAGCGATCACGGATGTTTCAGTGCTTGCCCTCTCCAGAACCGATCTGTGGTATCTGATCAATCACAACCGGGTTTTGGGCAACAAACTGCTGGTCGCCATTTCCAGATTTTTAAGCAAATACTTGGTGGAAATCGCTTCCGGGCAACAAAGATGAACTGGACAAAGCTAATTTTTTTCCTGTTTCTGACCGGAATCATTGTCCTCACGCTGGCATTCTATAGCTGGATCTTCAGCTACCTGCTGCTTTCGATGGTTCTGGCATATATCCTCGACCCCTTAGTAACCTGGTTTGAGATGCGGGCGATTGCGCGTTGGCTATCCGTTGTGTTGGTCTATCTGATCGTGGGGGGCTTGATTGCCTGGTTCACCGCCATGTACGTCCCTCAACTCATTGATCAGGGCAATAACTTCTTTCAGATGATTTCCAGCAGCGAACAATCCGGCGGAGAGTATTTCGTGACCCTGCCTTTCTTCCGCACCATCCATGTTTTCCTGCAAACCCTAGATGCCCGAATACCGGGGATCGCCGTCTCCGGGCAATTAATTAAGTTTCTGGACGGAATGAAGGAAAGACTCGCGCAACTGCCCATCCTGCTGATCGATAACTATCAAACGATTCTGGGCACGATATCATACCTGGCGACCATTCCCTTGATCAGTTTCTTTTTGTTGAAGGACAAAAATTCCCTGCGCAAGAGCTTTATCAAGCTTGCGCCAAACCGCTATTTCGAACTGTTTCTGATGATCCTGGCAAAAGTGGACGAAAGCGTCGGCAGATTTCTGCGAGCCATGCTCTTTGAAGTGATCGCCGTGGGCATAATGGTATCCTTGGCGCTCTCTTTTTTGGGAATCAGCAATGCTGTGTTGATCGGCATCACTGCCGGCGTGGCAAACATCATTCCCTATTTTGGTCCCCTGATCGGAGTCGCAATCGCGGTGCTCACCATCATCGTGGAAAGCGGCGATCCCATCATGATCCTCTGGGTCGTTCTGGCAATGTATGGCGTGCAAGCGTTCGACAACAACATCGTCTATCCCGTTGTGGTTGGCAAAACTATCGATATGCATCCGCTGCTGGTCTTGCTGACGGTTTTGGCAGGTGGTTGGTTCGGCGGCATCATCTGGATGTTGATATCCGTGCCGTTAGTCTATATCGTCTATAGTCTGGTCAAGGTCTTATACGTAAATTTGAAACAATTCCGGCTTATATAATAAGAGGTATAAATGAGCTTACTCGACAAATGTCATCGATTTCAGGATGCCCGCAAAGCCATGGCGCTGGGCTATTATCCTTATTTTCGTGAAATAAGTTCCGAGCAGGACACCGAAGTGATCTGCAACGGCCAAAAAATGCTGATGATGGGGTCAAACAGCTATCTGGGTCTGACCACTCATCCGCGGGTCAAGGAAGCCGCCATCAAAGCCATCGAAAAATATGGCAGCGGCTGTGCCGGATCGCGTTTCTTAAACGGCACCCTGGATATCCACATCGAGTTGGAAGCCAAGCTGGCAACGCTCTGCGGCAAAGAAGCCGCCTTGGCATATCCCACCGGCTATCAGGCAAACCTTGGCTGCATTTCCGCAATCGTGCACAAAAACGAATACATCATCACCGACAAATTTGACCACGCGTCCATCATCGATGGCTGCCAGCTTTCACAGGGAACGATGCTGCGCTACAATCACAATGACATGAAGAGCCTCGAACTCGTCCTCAAAAAGATCTACGGCAAAAACTCCCTCATCGCAGTGGACGGCGTCTTTTCCATGGAAGGGGACATCGCCAAACTGGATGAGATCAGTGCTTTGGCAAAGAAATACAAATCATCTCTGATGGTGGACGAAGCCCATTCTCTGGGTGTTTTGGGCAAAAAAGGAGCAGGAGCGGTTGAGCATTTTGGCTTGATCGACGAAACCGACTTCATCATGGGCACCTTTTCCAAATCCCTTGCTTCAGTAGGCGGATTCATCGCCGCGGAAGAGAATTTGATCCATTACCTGAAACACAAATCCCGCGCCTTGATCTTTTCCGCGTCCCTGCCTCCCGCTTCGACAGCAAGCGTCCTCGCAGCCTTAAAGATCATGGAAGAGGAACCGGAGCACATGGCAAGGCTCTGGGAAAATACCCATTACATGCTCTCCGAATTCAAAAGCATGGGATATGACACCGGCACTTCCTGCACACCGGTGATCCCGCTTCACGTGGGTAACATGATGACCGCTTTCCAGATGTGGTATCGTTTGGGAGAAGAGGGCGTCTTCATCAATCCCGTCATCCCGCCCGCCGTTCCGCCAAATTCATGTCTGATCCGCTGTTCCTTCATGGCGACGCACACCAGGGCACAGCTTGATTTTGCTCTGGATAAATTCCGCGCCATCGGCAAGGAATTGGAGCTTGTTTAGATTTTCAAACAATAAAATACAGCCCTAACTGGAGGAAACATGGCAAGCAAGAGCAGTGCTGAATTCTACGGCAGTTTCAAGGAAATGTCCCCGATACGCGCTATCGCGGAGACATTGATGAGCGACCACAAAGTTCGCCGGATCGATATTCGCGAAGCCTACGAGATGGCAAAAAAACAGCCCGGCGTCTCCATGACGGATCTTCCCGTTTATCCGGAATTTGTCAAATTGCATAATCTCCCCCCGGACGCGAAAGTCCTCTGCGATTGCCACGGAAACATCATTGGCAGAACCGCCAAAGCCCGCAGATTCTATCATCGGCTGCCCCCAAGCCAGAAAAACAAGCTGGAAGGCGATTTCCGCGAAGCCGTATGGCAAATGCAGCATTATCCCTTGATCAAGACCGAAGCCATCCTCGGAATGGACAAAGACCTGATGATCAAAGCCACTTTTATCACCACCGAATCGGACGTCGTCAACCTCTACAACTGGCTCTTGAACTTCGCTCCCTACGAACAGCTCAAAGCGCAATATGAATCCAGCCCAAAACTCCCGATCCAGGATATCATCCTCATCGGGTTCAACGAATGGACCTGCGCTGATCCTTTCTACAACAACGTCGGCGCGCCACAGCTCGCGCTCGTGGATGAAAAGCACAACGTGATCGTCAATCTCGGGATGCGCTATTTTGGCGAACGAAAAAAAGGAACTCTTACGCTGGCTTGGACTTCCGGTATCCGCATCGGGATGGCTGCCTGCCATGGCGGAATCAAGGAAATTGATTTCGGTACCTGCGACGATACGCAATATCACAAACTGGGAAAACGCTCCATCGCCTTCTACGGCTTGTCCGGAACGGGAAAATCAGCTCACACAAATTCACCTGACAACGCGGACACGCTTCCTAAGGGATTTTCCAAGGTCGTGCTGCATGACGACGCCTTCCAGATCGATCTCGAAAACAAGCTCTGCCGCGTCTGGGAACCCACGCTGTTCGACAAAACCGACAGCCGCCCCATCGACCACCCGGACTGGAAATATGCCCTCGCTCTGATGAATCACATGGTTCTCGAAATCGACGGAAAAATAATGCCGGTGGGTCTCGATGTCAGAAATTCAAACGGACGTGCCTTGCTCGACCGTGCCTTGCTGGGAAATTACGTCAACCGCTGCGCTTTCCCCAAAGCGCTGATCTGGCTGATGAAGGATTCCGTCTTGCCCCCCCTGATCAAACTCACGGACAAACATCTCGCCATCGCCATGGGCGCGGCTTTGATGACGCAGCGCAATCGTGCCGAAAACGTGACCGACGAGGAACTGAACAAACTCGTCTTTGAGCCCTTTGCCAATCCCTTCCGCGTCTATGAATTCTACAAGGACGTGGAGGCTTTCCTGTATATCGCCGATAGCGGAGCGGATTTCTACTGCTTCAATTCCCCCGGCTATTGGAAAGAATCCATCGATGTCCTCGAACCGATTCCGCTAAAAACTTCCCTAACGCTGCAAACCGCTTTGTTGACGGACGCGCTGGAGTGGGAACCCTGGAAATTGCTCCCCGGAGCGATGCTCCCCACTCGCGAATCGGTGGAAAAAGTCCTCCCCGGCTATGTGGATAAATACGATCCCGCCAAACGTCTGAATATGGATAAGTATCTGGAATTGATAGTAGATAGATTCAAGCAACGCGCGGATTATCTTTCTAGTAGCGACTTACAAGAAAAACCAGAATTGCTGCAAGCAATCGTGGCAAAACTCAAGCTCAATATCTGAGCGACTATTTATTTCATAACATACGCGGCAACAATATGTTGCCGCGTTTTCTCTCCCTCTCTCCAGTATCCGCTCCCGTGAGCATTACGGAGTCAATACGGACTTAGTCCGTAATGAGTCCGTATTGATTCCGTAATGCTAAGGGGGAAGGATGCCGATCCTGCGAAGTGAACAAGTGAGCGGGTGAACAAGTGAACAGGTGAACGAGTTGCTTCGATTCAGATTTCAATGATCATGGTGATCATAACGATCCGCGTCATCTGTGTTCTATTGGAATTGATAAAATGGTGGCGGAATCTATCCACCGAATCTTGCAAAGTAATCATCGATTTCAGGACGAAGCTCGATTCCAACCCGCTCAAAAATATCAAGCAAATCCTGATACGCACCTTCTCCACCCAGAAAATCCCAAAAATCATCTGCAACCTTCAGTTCATGTTCGAGATCGAGCATCCCTTTCATTGTCCACCGGGCATAGGGTTTCGGCTCATAGGGATTGTATGG
>JAUYAR010000122.1 GCA_030693415.1 Candidatus Cloacimonadaceae bacterium
GACGCCCATTTGCAGATTTGGGTGTCGGTATTTTTTCACCTCTGATCGTGTCCTTGACAGCGAAATCGGTAAAACGCAAAACGAATACTTGACAAATATCCCGCGTTCATTTATTGAGAACGGATACGATAAAGTGAGTAATATATGCAGACATGGGAGTTAATCGCCAGTGGCCGTGTTCAGGGTGTCGGCTTTCGCTTTTTCGTGTTTCAGCTTGCACTGGCACACGGAATTTTCGGCTATGCCCAGAACCTTGCAGACGGAACCGTGAAGATCATCGCCAGTGGCAATGAGCCCGCTATTGCGGATTTTTGCCAGAGCGTGAAACTCGGAAACCGGCATGTGCAGGTGATTGATTTGCATAAAATGAAACTGGATAGCGCTGAAGAATATCATGATTTTAAAATTAAATAGAACCCAGAAAGACATGGGGATGCGAAGCACTCCACCGGCAATGAAGCCAAAGCTTTGGCTAATGGCTTTGCTCGTTTTGATCTTGCCGCTATTGATGGCGGCAGAATATCAGACGCATACCGTCAAAAAAGGGGATACTCTCTATGCCCTCAGCAAGAAATACGGCGTCAGCATCGATCAGATCAAAAAGCTAAATAACATGCAAAGGGATAATCTGGCGCTGAATCAAAGGCTCAAAATCAAAGAGATCAAACCCGCTCCCAAACCTGCTGCCAGACCGGCTCTAAAACCGGTCACTCCCGAAACCATTGCCGCTCCTCCTCCGATCACAATCCCGGAAAGAGTGCCTGAAACCCCGATCCCAAGCCCACCCGTAATTTCAACCGAGATAAGACCTGTCGAACCAAGCGGCGAGCCCACAGACTGGCGCAAGATCCGCCTCCCCGAAGATTATTATCACACCGTTGTGGCGCAGGACAATCTCTTTCGCATCTCCCAAAACAACAATATCACCACCAAAGATGTCCTTGCGTGGAACGGGTTTGAAAACCTCCAGCACGTGATTCGTCCCGGAGACAAGATCATCATCAAAGACCCCCGCAACTACAAACTTCCACCTGTTCCCGAAACTTCGATCCCGGCT
This sequence comes from Candidatus Cloacimonadaceae bacterium, assembly GCA_030693415.1. Lineage (NCBI taxonomy): Bacteria > Pseudomonadati > Candidatus Cloacimonadota > Cloacimonadia (SeqCode) > Cloacimonadales (SeqCode) > Cloacimonadaceae (SeqCode) > Cloacimonadaceae bacterium (SeqCode). Next base: position 1,058 of record JAUYAR010000122.1, read on the forward strand.
CAGACACAGATATCAGCCTCCACCAGCGCGGCTCCCGATACCCTCATCATCCAAAGAATCTATGTGGTTCAGCCCAAAGACACGCTCTATCGCATCGCCACCAACAACGGGATCACGGTGGATGAGCTGAAACGGATGAACAATCTTAGCACAAATGACATCAAGGTGGGCCAACGCATATATCTTGCCGGTACTCCACCAGCCGGCTCTGCTGTTTTTACTGGCACACCCTTGACCGAACAGGAGATGGAAACCAAAGGCAGCATCAGAAGCGATCTGATTATGCCCGTTGAGGGAAAAGTGATCTCCGAATACGGATTGCGCAACGGACGCCCCCACAAGGGAATAGACATCGGCGCCAAATCCGGCACACCCATTCATGCCGTGTTGGACGGAACCGTCGTCTTTTCCGGCAATCAGGGAAATTATGGCAAGGTGGTCGTGCTCGAGCATCCGGACTTTGTGATGACCGTCTATGCCCATAACGAATCCAACGTCGTGAACGTCGGCGAAGTGGTCAAACAGGGTCAAATGATTGCAAACTTGGGCTCCACCGGCAATGCCTCAGGCCCTCATCTGCATTTTGAATATCGCATCAAGGGCAAGGCGATCAATCCGCGCAAGGTGTTGCCGCTTAATTAGTTATATGGTCAACAGAAAGAGATGAAGAGTGAAAACGTTTTTTCCGATAAGGCACTGCAAAACTATCTGAAGGATATCTCCAAATTTCGCATCCTCACCCGTGAGGAAGAGCATGAATTGGGCATCCGTGCCCGTGATGGGGATCCCGATGCAATGGATAAATTGGTGCAGTCGAACCTCAAGTTTGTGGTCAAGATCGCCTCCCGCTACCAAAATCGCGGTCTTTCACTATCGGAACTGATCAGCGAAGGCAATATCGGTCTGATCAAAGCGATCGAAAAGTTCGATCCGAACAAGGATATCAAACTGATCTCCTATGCAATATGGTGGATCAGACAACGTATCATGCTTGCGGTATCCGAAAAAAGCTCTCTGATCCGCGTTCCTTTGGGAAAAACCAGCTCCGCCCATCGCATCAAAGCGACTTCGGAAAGGATCTTCGCAGAGACCGGAGAAACGGCTTCCAGCGAGGAACTGAGTGAAAAGATGAAGATCACCGAAAAATCGATCAATCAGCTCAAAGATCAGATCATCGAAACGACCTCTTTTGACGAAATACTCCAATCCGCTGACCATCAGGAGTTTACTACCAAAGACATCTTGGAGGACAAGGAACAGATTGATCCGCAAAGACTTTACTACCGTGAACGCATCCATGAACGCATCCACAGAGCGATCGACAAACTGGACGCGCGCGAAGCTGATATCATCCGCACCTACTTTGGTCTGGACGGCGAAACCCAGGCGCAAAACTTTGCCCAAATCGCCGAAAAAATTGGGCTCTCCCGCGAACGGGTGCGCCAAATCCAAAAGGAGGCGCTCAAAAAGATGATCGCCGAATTGCGTCCCGAAGAGGACGCCCTTGTGGACGAATTCATTGAAAAATATATCTATTGAGGAGAGGGCATGTTTGAAAGTTTCGCTGCCATGATAGAACATGTGAAGCAGGGCAAACGCGGCACCGTCGTGATTGCCGCTGCGCAAACAGAATCCGTGCTGGACGCGGCAATTCTCGCAAAACGCGAAAACCTGGCGGACTGCCTGTTGGTGGGCGACAAAGCCAGGATCATCGAACTACTGGAAAAGATGTCTCCCGGAGATTCCGGGGCTTTTGAGATCATCGACACCGGCGCGGACTTGATCAATGCTGCCAAAGTCAGTGTCCAACTCGTCCGCGAAGGCAAGGGGGATCTCATCCTCAAAGGCAAAACGGACACCTCAATCCTCCTCAAAGCCGTGCTGGACAAGGATAAGGGACTGCGCGTCAGCGAAGTCATATCCGATGTGCTTGCCTATGAACATCCCAGCGGGATCAAACTCATGAGCGACGGCGGCATCAACATCCTACCGGGACTAAGCGAGAAGATCGCCATCGTCAAAAACGCCATTCAGGCGGCGCACGCGATGGGCAATCCCAAACCGCTGGTGGCACTGCTTTCCGCCGTGGAAGCCGTGAATCCCAAAATGCTCTCAACTATGGACGCAGCGCTGATCTCCAAGATGAACGAACGCGGTCAGATCACCGGTTGCATCATCGAAGGACCTCTGGCTTTTGACAATGCCGTCGATCTCGAAGCTGCACGCACCAAGGGAATCGTCTCTCCCGTCGCGGGATTGGCGGACATCCTCATCGTGCCGAATATCGAAGCCGGAAACATCTTCGGCAAGGCTCTCACTTATTATTGTAAATACCGCGTCGCCCACGTCGTGATGGGCACCAAAGTCCCGATCCTGATTCCCTCAAGAGCCGATGACGGAGAGACGAAGATGCTCTGCATGGCGATGGGTCTGGCATGCATGACCAGATAGATGAACCTGCGCATATACCAGATCGGCAAGACCAAAGAAGATTGGCTGAAAGCAGGAATCGACGAATATCTCAAGCGCTTGGGCGCTTTTCTGAAAGTGGAAATAATCGAACTCCCGGACGTCAGTCTGAAAAGCACTGGGTGCGCAGACATCGTCAAAGCCCGCGAAACGCAAAATGTTCTTAAACGTATCAGCCCGGACGAGTATCTGATTTTGCTCGATGAAAGCGGTGTGCAGAAATCTTCGCTTGAGTTTTCCCGATATCTGACTAACTTATATGAAAGGAAGTCCGTCGTTTTTGTAATCGGTGGCGTGTTTGGCACGGATAATGCTCTCAAACAGCGTGCCGACTTGATCTTGAGCCTTTCCGCGATGACGTTTACGCATCAGATGGTGAGGCTGGTCTTGATCGAGCAGATCTATCGGGCGATGATGATTTCACATAATCGTAACTATCATATTTAACAATGAGGTGACTTGATGCCAACGATAATAATGAATGCCGCAGCGGGCGATTTGCAGCAGTCTGTCCTGATCATGATTCAGGGCATGGCGGGGATCTTCTTTTTCATGACCCTGTTTTACTTGCTGATCTATGGCTTGGAACAGATTTTCAAAGATCGGAAAGCCCGATGAAACGCGCGCTGATTTTTGCCTTGGCGCTGATCGTATTTGGCTCTCTGGGAGCGGAATTCAGGGTGCTCGAAAACAGCGGCAACCGCCTGCTGATCGAGTTTCGCCTTGATGAATACCGCGTCCTCGATCAAGGGAAATATACTCACATCGAGATCGCCGGAATGGCATATCCCACGCTTCCCGGAGCTCCGCTGATCCCCGATACCGAGATCAAGATCGGCATCCCACCGGCAGGAATGCTCCGAGCTGAAGTTATCAGCCGTCAGGAAGAATCCGTCATGCTGAAAAAGCGTTTGCAGCCCGTACCGTTGATCCGGGACCGCAATGGCATCTCTGAGTATGAATACAACATCGATGAAGCGCTTTATCTTCCTGCCGAGCAATCGCTTATCCAGTCCTTGGACGCTGTGGTCTATCGTGGTCATGGATTCATCCCCCTGCGCATCAGCCCTTTCAGGCTTTTGGGCGGGAATATACTTCGGGTGACCAAACAGGCGATCATCAGCGTGCAAATCGATGGCAACGTCAACCTCCGCAATGAGATACGCCCAGACCAGTTGACGGATATCCTGCTTGGCAATCTGATCAATCCAGAGCAAGCAAGATATTGGCGCAGCGAAACCCGCACCCAGATCAACTTTGCGGATTTTTCCGCCGCGGATTATTGGGTGCGGCTGGAAACCGATCGTGACGGCATGTTTCGCATCAACCCCTCGCAGCTCAGTTCATTGCCGCTCAATGATATAGATCCGCGCACCTTCCGTTTATTCACTACCGGAGGAGGGCTGGCGAGCTTCACCATCGTGACCCCCGGAGTCGAATTTAAAGAAGTGCCGATCATCGTTGCCGGCGAAGACGATGGAAACTTCGATCCCGCCGACTACATAGTTTTTTATGGCACCTCCCGCGATGGAGTGCAGAAGAATCTATCCCTGCAAAGCAATCCCACCTATTTCAACCCCTATTCGCAAAACACCGTTTACTGGCTCACTTTCGGCGGTTCTTTCGGCAATCTTCCCTTGAGAATGCAGAGCCTGCCGGTGCAAAGCAGTTGGACGGATCAGACCTCCACTCATAGGGAACAATTCAGGCTGGAAACTGAGACGCACCGGCGTTCGCAGCTTGGTTTCATCTGGTTTATGACCCGCTTTTTTGGCAACAACACCGCCGAATACGAGTTTCAAGTCCCTTTGTCCGACGTGAGTGCCGGCGTTGCGCAGACCCTCACATTTTCACTCCAACAGGAAGCCGTAAACATCGATACCTTATCCCATAATATCAATGTTTTGATCAACGGAGTGCCTGTGGTGAGGGACCTTGTTTCCGGTTCGATCACATTCACCTGGCGCGGCACGGGAGAATATCTTTTCAACCGCTCCGTCACAGGTTTCGTGAGCGGAAACAACACCCTGCGCATCAGAGTGATCCGTACATTAACGGACAACCTGTATCTGAACTATATCACGCTTGACCACACGCGTGGGATACATAAGAGCGCCGGGCAATATCTCGCCAACCGTCACGCCAGTTTCCCCGGGCAAGACATCCGCTACAACGTTAGCGGAAACCTCTCCGGCGCAACGGTATATCGGATCAACAGCTTTTCCGAGGTGATCCGTGTGCCGATTCAGACCAGCGGCTCTGAGCAGTATTTTGTTGCGGCTGGAAACACTTCCGCCAAGTTTGCCATCAGCACGATGACTGAGCTTTATACTCCGCTCAACATCAGCGTTTTCAACCCCACGGATCTGACCAATAATCCTCCTCAGATCGACAACATCATCATCGCTCCGGACGAGTATCTCTCCCAGGCGCAAATTCTTGCCGATCTGTATCTATCCACTTACAACATCCGCAGCAAAGTGGTGAAACAGAACGACATATTTAATCAATTTAATGGCGGACACCCCGATCCCACTGCGATCCGACAGTTTATGCGCTATGTCTATCATTGTTACCCCGCGCCGAAGGTTACTTCGTTGACGCTGATGGGCTTGGGCACGATCGATTGGCGCAACTTTTCCAATCAGGCGGCGGCAAAGAACAAGATCATCGTCTATCAGCGCGGAGAGATCGCTTCGGACGACTATTTCGCGATGATCAACTCCTCCTACTACCCGGAAATAGCGGTCGGCAGATACCCGGTGCGCAATACCAACGAGCTTTCCAACATGATCAACAACTACATCAATTATACCTCCAATCCCCAGCCAGGCTGGTGGCGAAACTCGATGGTCATATTGGGCGACGATCTATTTAACGGCAGCACCGGTTCATACGAAAATATCCATTCTCGTCAGGTGCAGTGGGCTGCAAACGTGATTAACCCCGGAGTCCTTGTGGACAAGATATTTGCCTGGGAGTATGAATATGACGAGTTTCAAAACAAGCCAGGTGCGCGAGATGACATGATTTCCGCGCTCAACGAAGGACGCCTCGTGTGGTATTATATTGGTCACGGATCTTATGACAAACTCGGCGCGGAGGACTATTTCGACGGCGCCACGGACATGGGCAGATTTGCCAATCCGAATAAACTGTCGTTCTTTATGGCAGCTTCCTGCAAGGTCTCGCATTTCGATTATTGGGGATTTGAGAGCCTTGGACAGAAAGTGGTGCTGCTCAACAATTTGGGCTCGATCGCTTCCTTTTCCGCCACCCGGATCAGCTCTCCCTATTACAACGGTCCGATGATGGAACGGGTCTTGAAAAGCATGGTAAACAATCGCAATCCGGTGGGCTATGCGATCATGGACGCCAAGATCAATTACACCCCAAATAACGATAACGATGCCACATACGTGCTGCTTGGGGATCCCACTTTGCGCATCATTCCGCCCCAAAGAGACAGCCTGATGACGGTGCAAGTACTTGATACAAAGGATGGAAACGCTCTTCAATCCAGGCAACGAGCCTCCGTATCCGGTTCCTTCAATCCCTCGCTGATCGATGGTGTGGCAGATATCCGTGTTTTTGATACGGACACCGCATACAGCTTGGATTCCCAGACGCATATCACTCACCGCGGCAATACCTTATACAAAGGAAGCATTACGGTGACCGGCGGAAGCTACAATGCCGGATTCATCGTTCCAGACGATGTTTCCACTGGAAATTCCGGCAGGATCGTTTCCTATATCTGGGACGCGCAAAACAAGCGGGACTATGTGAATTACTATCATCCGCTGGCGCTTTCCGATCAGGCGGTGGCTGCTGTGAATGAAGCTCCTCCAGCGATTAATCTCTTTCTGGGAAGCTATGACTTCCGCGAGGGTGATACTGTGGGCACCAATCCCACACTTTATGCCAGGATAGCGGATGACAACGGAATCAACATCACCGGCAGCGCCGGACGCCACATCCTATTGGTGATCGACAATTCCTTGCAACCGATCCCGGTCACAAAGTATTTTGGCTATGACCGCGATTCCTATACCATGGGGACTCTCACCTATCCCCTGACCGGGCTTTCGGAAGGCATGCACACAGTGCAGGTGATCGCTTTCGACAACTTTAACCTACCCTCCGTTGCCAGCACCAGTTTCGTAATCAAAAAAACCGGCGAGCTCTATATCGAGCGCCTGCTGATCTATCCCAATCCGGTCGCAAAAGACGGAAACATCACCTTCATCCTCTCTCTGGACGGCGAAGTGGAGATCGGCATCTTCACCATCACGGGAAAACGTATCCGCAACATCAAAGCCAATGGCAGACAAGGCTTTAACAGCATCTATTGGGATGGCAGAGACAAAGGGGGAAACTATCCCTCAAACAATACCTATTTCGTCAAAGTAAGCGCCAAAGCCGGCAACAAAAAGACCGAAAAGACCGAGCGATTGGTGATCTATAAATAAAGGGAAGTGCATGCTAATTTACAATACCGCAAGCCGCAAAAAAGAAACATTCAAGCCCATCGAAGATGGCAAAGTGAAACTCTATGCCTGCGGACCCACCGTCTATGATTATTTTCATATCGGCAACGCCCGCGCCTTTTTGGTCTTCGACGTCGTGCGCCGCTATTTCGAATGGCGCGGTTTTGATGTGACCTATGTGCAAAACATCACCGATATCGAGGATAAAATCATCGCCCAGTCAATCGAAGAAAATGAGGATTATGCCAGGATTACGAACAAATACACCGAAGCCTTTCTCCAAGACTGCATCGCCCTTGGCATCAAGCCACCGCATTATCAACCCCGGGCAACTGAGGAAACCGATGCCATCATCAAACTGATCGAAGCCCTCGTCCAACGCGGCTATGCCTATGAGGCTCAGGGAGATGTCTATTTTGATACCACCGCCCTGCCCCAATATGGCTCCCTCTCCGGGAAGAAGATCGAAGAGCAAATGGTGGGCGCCCGAGTGGCGGAAAATAAAAATAAGAAAAACCCCGCGGACTTCACGCTCTGGAAAAACAGCAAAACCGGAGAACCATATTGGCACAGCCCGTGGGGAGATGGACGTCCAGGCTGGCACAGCGAGTGTGTCGTGATGAGCCAAAAGTATCTGGGACAGACCTTTGACATCCACGGCGGCGGCAACGACCTGATCTTTCCACACCATGAAAACGAACTCGCGCAGGCACTGGCGATCAGCGGCAGACCTTTGGCGAACTATTGGATGCACAACGGTTTCCTCAATATCGAAGGCGAAAAGATGAGCAAGAGCCTGGACAATTTTTACACCGCGCGGGACATCCTCAAGAAGCACAGCGCGGAAGCGATCCGTTTCTTCTTTCTTTCCAAACACTACCGCAGTCCAATCGATTTTAACCGCGGGCTGATTGAGGAATCCGAACGCGCGGTCAAAAATTTCTATGACGCCCTAAAAGCTATAGATTACAGTAGCTTCGTAGAATCCGAGATAGAAGTGACCGGCATAATGTTGAATACTTTTGAAGAGGAATTCATTGAAGCGATGGATGATGACTTCAACAGCGCCAGAGCGATATCGGTCTTGTTTGGATTGACTTCCATAATCAAAAACCAGAGCTTGGAAAGCTCACAACGTCAACAGTCGGCAGTCCTGCTCGTCCGTCTGGGGGGAGCTTTGGGATTTTTCCAACACCTGACTGAACGGCTGGCGGATAAAACGCCAAACCTCTCCAAACAACTGATTGAAATCATCCTCGAGTATCGCAAACAAGCCCGAGCGGACAAGAATTGGGCGCTTTCAGACAAGATCAGAGACGATCTTGCCCTGCTTTCAATAGAAATAAAAGACACAAAGGACGGATGCACTTGGAGCATCAGGGATTAATAATGAACATACAAGGCAAACCCAACAAGAAAATCCTCTTGCTGCTGATCGTTTTGGTGATCAGCGCCGCCATCTTCATCTGGTTGAAAGTGAGCAGCGTGGAACTCGACAACCCCGAAAGCATCGCCTATGACAAAACGGGCGACCGCTTTCTGATCTCAAACACCGGCGGACGGAGCATCGTGAGCATGGACAGCACCGGAGCGCTCAGCACCTTTCTCAAGGGCGGCATGCAAGCTCCGCGCGGGATCATGATTGTCTCACCATTCCTCTATGTGGCTGACAACAAACAAGTTCACGTGATCGACATTCCCACCCAGAAGATATCTCAATCCATACCGATCGAAGGCGCTGCGATGCTAAACGACATCGAAATCGATAAAAACGGCTTGCTCTATCTCACCGATACCAAGGCACATTACCTCTTTATCCTCGATCCTGCCACCAAGAAAGTGGAGAAATTCACTGCCCCGCAGCTCAACTCTCCCAACGGCATTGTCTATGACCGTCCCCGCAACCAGATGTTCATTGTTTGCAACAGCATGCATTCGTCGATTCTGAGTTTCGACACCATCAACCGCACTTTCTCCATCTTCAAGGATACGATCTATTCAAATCTGGACGGCATCGCCATCGACGACCTCGGGCGGATCTATTTCTCATCTTGGCAGGAAAACGCCATCTATATGATCCCCCAGGAGCAAAACCGGTTTATCCTCTTTAAAAGAGACATGCCCGCCGCCGCGGATATGATCTATCATCTACCCACCAACGAATTGATCGTCCCGCTCTTCAATAAAAACAGGATTGTGCGCATCCCTCTCGACTGATAGGGACTCGATGAGCGAAAAACCATCTTTCATCCGCTTCGCGGGAGACACCGTAATCAAGTCCTTCAACGAAGCGGTTCTTTTTTACCGCGAATTAACTGTCTATCAGAGACATTTACCGGCTACACCAAAGCTGCTCGGATTCGTCGAACCACTTGAAATCGTGCTGGAAAGAATCTCTGGAATCCCCTACACTGATGATCCCGATGGTTTCGACTCCGCTTTGTTGGCTAAACGGATCGCTGCTTTTCATTTGAGCTCCTTTGATGGAGATAAATGCCTATGCCACATAGACAACCAACCGAAAAACATCCTCTATGACGGAAATGATTATTACTTGATCGATTTCTCCGACAGCAGGTTCGAAACTCCGGAGTATGACCTCAGCCACCTGATGCTGTTTTGGGCGGATATGTTTGAGCCTGCGCGAATGCAATCTCTTGTTGGACAATTTTTAAGTGAGTATCAGAAACTTGCTTCTCTGGATTCTGACCGATGGGAAAGCTGCCTGCGGCAAAACATCCTCCGTTTCGATGAGCGGAGGGCGCAATATAACAAGAAGCCCCCTTTATTAACTATCGAAATGATCAGCGAGAATCGGGACTATCTCTTCGGAACGAAAGGATCAACCCTGCAATAAGTTAGTGTTGGGTTTTGAAAACTTCTCTCACAATGTCGAATAAAGCGTATAATTGCCTATTGGGATGCCGATCTCAGAATCGGCTGTGGCGTAAAATGGAATTTCCCACCACCACGCTGGACATGGCTTACCGCAGGCTGGAATCAGCACTAAAAAGGCTACCCGCATTTTTCCTTTCCGTGCTCTCTGTGCTTTATGTTTCCACTCTCCTATCCAGAGCTATCATCTCTGCCATGATGGAAACGGCAATCTCGTAGGGCGTTTGCGAGCCGATGGGCAAACCAATGGGAGCGTGGACTTTGCTGAGCAATTCCTCAGAGATGCCCTTGTCTTTTAGATTGGCAAAGGTCTGCGCCACTTTTTGTTTGCTGCCGATCATGCCCAGATAGGCATATTCCTTGTCCAGACAAAACTCCAGCACTCCTTTATCGTGCACGTGCCCGTGGGTCATGATTACGATATGGGCATTGTGGTCGAAAACGATCGCCACGTCCAGATGTTCATAGTCGTTTAAATATGCGGCGTCACACATGTCTTCGGCGAGGGATTCTATGATCTCCTTGCGGTTGTCGATCAGCGAAACCTGAAAGCCGCAAAGCTTTGCCAGATGACCCAAAGCTCTTCCACAATGCCCGGCGCCGATCACAAATAGTTTCTTTACCTGATAGAGGGGCTCGATAAATACGGTAACGATTCCCCCGCAAATCATGGCAGTGGGTGTCTCTTCCGGATCTTTGACCCCTTCGCCGGTATCGGAGAGCAGAAATGTCCTGACTATTGGCTTTTCCGGCTTTTCCTTCCGAGTGAAATTGATGATGTAATGCTCCATCTCTCCGCCGCCGAGATTGCCAAATTCATCATCATAGAGGGGGATGATCATTTTCATACCGGATCTGGCAGGTGTGGAACCCTGTACCTTAACGATCAGCGCCTGCCACATCAAGCAGGATTTTTGATTGAGTTCATATAGTCTGGTATAATAGTCCTTGTTATTCATTGAGGAGCTCCTTTAAATTTATCAGATATTTGGTTATTACAAACGAGATGATATGCCATAGCCGCGAAAGCGACCCCCACATTCAGAGAATTCTTCCATCCCTGCACCGGCAGGTAAAGATAATCATCACAGACCTTCAACACATCATCGGAGATTCCGAGAGCTTCGTTGCCGATGATCAATGCCATTGGCAGCGAAGGTTCAAAATCATACACCGAGGTCGCGCCGGAAATCGTTTCCAAAGCGCAAATGCGGCAGCCATCCGCTTTGGCAGACAAAACAGCCGCAGTGGCGGTATCAAACTGACGCCAATTCACGCTTTCGCAGGTATCGCGCGAGGTCTTATTCATGGCGCGATGATCCGGCGTCGGCGTTATGCCGCAAAGCCATAACTCCTTGACAGCCAAACATTCCGCCGTGCGGAAAATGGAGCCGACGTTGAAAACGCTGCGCAGATTGTCCAGAATCACGATGATCTGCCTTGACGCGGGAAAAATGAGTTCGGAGCGTTTAATCTGACCGTCGGTTTTGACCACGGAAAAATCCTGATCTCGCACCTCGTCCTTCAGCCAGGGATGGATCAAACGCAGGATTTTGTGCAGGTCATTGGTTTGCCTCAGCTTTTCCGCCAGCGGGAAAAACTCCTCCCCATCGTGGTTTTCCATCAATCCGATGCACTCTATGAGGTGCTGCTTGATCTCAGAGCGTACGTCATCTTTGGAAAGAGCCGTTTCCAGAGCTTGGATCAGCTTCAATACCGCTTTCCGTTGGCGTTCGGGGACGAAGCGGTTAAATTTGTTTTGATGGTAGTGGTCAAGGCTTTTCATAGTCAAGCAGCTCTATCAATCTGGCAGCGGCAATCAGGTTTTCGGCGATAAAATCCGGCTTGTATTCCCAGTCTTGCATGTTATCCGTCATTTCCTTGATGCCGTTTCCGCTCATCAGGAGGATAGTAGTCAGGCCCGCTTTTTTGCCGAATGCGATATCCGAGTAGCGGTCTCCGATCATCCAGGAGGCACGGGTCTCGAATCCGAATTCATCCTTCGCACGCAGAAACATACCCAAGCCCGGTTTGCGGTCTTCGTGCCGGACATTATATGGTTTCACACTGCCGGTCTCGAAATATGGCGAGAAATAGATCTTGTCCAGCGCAAGATCATGCTCGCCAAGCAGTTGCTGGAGCTTGTCGTGCACTTTATTCAATTCCTCGATGCCAAAATAGCCTCTGGCGATTCCGGATTGATTGGTGACGAGAAAGAGCAGATAACCCTTTTTCTTCAGGATCGCAAGCGCCTCAGGAGTATATGGATAGAGGGAATATCCTGCTGGATCGGAGATATACCCATAGTCATCCGGACTGAGACATCCGTCCCGGTCGAGAAACACCGCTTTTTTAATATCTTTTGCTGTCACGAGTTTGAAACCTCAGAGCGTCCGGCAGGACGGTATTGAAGAGCACGATGCGATATTCCCAGAATTCGTTGCGGCGGGTATAAGAGACGTCCAGCTTCCAGCAATGCAGGCTGCGCGAGATCTTCAGGCTCTGGGACAGCATGTCCATCTTTTTGACATTGTAGTAATTACCATAGCTCATCGACCAGTTGTCGGTCAGTTTAAATGAGGCATCAAAACGCAGGTTGTTTGCGGTTGGTTCAAAGATATCCTCCGCGGCAAAGATATCTTGAGAGATCGAGACGCGCCAGTTATCCGAAGATTCCCCCGCGACAAGTTCTTCTGCGATCTGCTGCAGGCTGTCCGGTTGTTCATAAGGATCGAATATGCGGTTCTTGGGACGCACAAAGTATTTCTTGTATGGTGCCGAACCACTGATGCTAAAGCTTTGGGAAAAATACTGATTGCGCATCTTCAGGTCGTCCCATAGAAGCGCGTATGGATCTTGGGAAAAGCTGATCTGAGAGGAGTAACCCAAGCTCAATCCCTTGAACAGCAGCTCGGTGCCCTGCACTTTGAAATTTCCCAAAGCGAAGGAGCCGGGCTTGAAAGACAGCGTGTGGGAGATCAGTCCAAATTGCTTTTCGTCCTTGAGCACATTCGCTGAAGCGCGCGACGTGAAGCCTAAAACATCGTTGATCTTGCGTTCCCCGCCTTTGCCCATGAATTTGATCTGCCATTTCTGATCCAGCGAGAGATTGAGGTTTGCCGCTTCGTTTCCGGAATTGATACCGATCCCGCCAAAGCTGAAGAACCGGCTATTCTCTCTCAAATCAGGATTATAGGAAATGCCGATCGAAGGCGTCAAAATATGTCGGACGGAGCGCACCTTCCAAGCCGGGAAATTGCTCATCCCATAAATATTGAAATTGGCACTGGCATAGGCGGAATAGTCATAGCCACGCACCCACTGTTCATCATTTTTGTCGCGGTCATACCAGCTTTCACCATAGTCCAGTCCCTGCCTCATGTTCAACCACCCCAGCACTTTCCAGTTGTAGGAAAGCCCTACGCGATGCTTGATCCCAAGGTTGTGCCGCACGAGGAAACTTGTGCTGTCGGCAGGATCGGGCACGTTGTCCCAGATGATATCATTCAAGCCGGGACGCGGATCGCGCACTTCGCCGGTGTGGTCCAATCGGACGCTGTAGTTGTAGCCAAGATTGCTCCACCATGAGTCCGGACTTCTTTCCGGATTGATGAAAAGCTCATAGACCGGGCGCGGCGGCATCGAAAACGTTGCGCTGGGCAAGGTGATTGACACCCGGTCGTTGATCAGATCCTGGGTATAGATAGCGCCAACATTGAGGTATGAGCTGAGTAGCGGTTTGCGGTAGGACATCGATGAAGTGAGCCTCTGGGCAAGGCTTTCGTCAATAATAGCGCTGCTTTCCCAGATGCGCTTGTTGCTGACGAAGTCCAAGTTCATATCAAAGGTCGCTTTCTCCCCCATTTCGTGATGGTGATTGGCTCTCAGAGACCAGTCATAATAGGTTTGCAGTGGATCAACACGTTTTTGATAGGATAGATTCACGCCTCCGGAAAACAGATAGCGGCGGAGATACTGAGAGGAAAAACGCGTCCGCCAGCCGGTTCTTTCCATCAGATCGAGGCTGAGGATGAGGTCTGCATAATCTTTGTAGGGAAAATACCAGGATATATCGCGCAGGAATTTGCCATCCACGTTGTTGTAGCCCGGCTCTGGAATCAGAAATCCGGGGTGTCTGCCGCGCTTGATCGAGATCGTCATAAAGGGGAAATAGAACACCGGAAAGTGGTTCACCAAGGCAATGACCGGCTTGCCGACGATCTTGTCCCCACGATAGATCCTCAGTTGTTTCGCGCTGAACCAAAAATCCGGCTCCGCGTGTTCGCAGGTCGTGAAAGTACCATCGTCAATGTCATAAATATCCGTGTCCACTTTGCGGATCGTCTCACCGCCATAATAGTTCTTTTCGATGCGTGAGACTCCATCCTTCATCCTTCCGGTCTGGCTCCGAACATCATAAGCGACATCCGTTCCCAAAAGGATCTGATCCCCGTCCCGCATCACTGTCCAGCCATAACTGTATGCCTGTTCTGTCTTTAGGTCGATGAATATGGAATCAGCGCTGATGGTGGAATCCTGATAAAGGATGCCCGTATTGCCATAAAGATAGATCCGTTCCTCGCTATAGTGATAGGCGATGCTGTCTGCCGAATAGAAAAGCGAGTCCATCTTGGCATCGACATCCAGGCTGTCTCCTATCTCCGTCAAAGATACAGCTCCGCTTTCGGCAGGAGCTTGCGCGTAAAGCACAAGCATGCTTGCCAGCAGCAGAATCAGAATAGCAAGATAGATATTTTTCATGTTGTTATGATAATTTCCTGAGCTTACACACATATTTTAATCTTGCGCTGCTGTCAAGAGTTTTGCGTCGGCATTATCGAAATTGACACGTAGCGCAGCATGCCGATGCTGCGGATGGAGAAAAAAATAAAGACTAATCATGTATAGTTAGCTGGATAACCCTCCAGATATGTTCAAAGAAAGTGGAAAAAGAAACTGCCCCGAAATCAGAGAACAATTAATCAAAAAAAAATACCCAAATAATTACCCCCCCAATCCTCTAATCCTTGAGTGTGCAACGTATCTCGCGCTCCACCACTCGGGAAGGCTGATAGGATATGAGAGTTTATCGCAATTTCAGCAGTCGATGCAGTTGCAATTGCAGCCGGGCGGAGACCCCATCTCTCAGCATCCATTCTACCAGAGTTTCGGCAGGGAGGACGCTGAGCACCGGAGAAAAGAGGATGATGTTGTCTTTACACGAGTTGCGGTCGAGAAAATCACGCGCGAAACGATAGTCGTCATAGCAGGTGATCACAAACTTGAGCTCGTCGGAAGGATTCAGGAGTTTGAGATTCCATTTCATGAAGCTGGCGCCGAAACCGCTGCCGGGGGTCTTGACATCGAGGATCTTTTTCACGTAGGAGGGCACATCGCCGAGGTAGATCGAGCCGTTGGTTTCCAACATGATCCGGTATTCTTGGGTGTGGAGTGTTTCCATCAGACTGATGCATTCGTCTTGCAGCATCGGTTCACCGCCGGTGATTTCCACAAGTTTGCATGGGTATTTCGCGATCTCGATGAGGATTTCGGTGATGGATATTTCTCTACCCTCTGCAAAAGCGTATTTGGTATCGCAATAGCTGCAATCCAGGTTGCACCCGCTGAGACGGATGAAGATGCAGGGCATGCCGGAGAAGGTGCTTTCTCCCTGCAGGCTGTAAAATATCTCACATATATTCAGATTCGCGCTCAAATCCGGCAACCTCATCAAAAAGGCAGATAGGGGAAATCCTTGTGATAGCCGAGCACTGCATCGATGTAGTTGTTGATCTTGATGGGATCGCCCAGCACAAATTTATCTCTGTTGCCGACTTTAAAGAAGCTATAATCCGCATCGCTCACAGCCAGTAGCTCCAGCCAGTCCGCATCCCCGAAGATGGGGATTCCGTCCAGCATCAGATAGCGGATGGAGGTGGCTTCAATAGTAAGTAGATTTTCAAAGGGGTCGTTGTCATTGGCGTCCACAAGCAAGAGGTTTCTGGTATGTTTAGGGTTTAGGCAGGCGTATTCGCGCGGGAGCATCAAGGCTTTGACTGCGTTTTCCGTGACCATTTTGAAGAGGAGATTGCCCTTGATAGAAGGAAAATGTTCCCTGATCTTATGGAATTCCGCGATCAGATTGACGCCGCCGGACATGGTGGAATCCGTTCCGATGCAGACGTTTGCGTTGTGCCTGAAGGCGGATTCGATATCCATGGTCTTGCCGATCAGATAATAGTTTGAAGTGGGACACCAGCAGATCGAGGCACCGACACAAGCGATCTTTTTGATCTCTTCTCCGGAAAAGGCGATGCCGTGGATCATCAGGGTGTTTGGTTTCAGGAGATCAAGCTGCATGAGCTTGGCAAATTCGCCGTGAGTAATCTCGTCCACCCCTTCGCCAAGATGGATGATGAACGGCATCCTTCCCTGGGTGAGTTTCATTTCCTTGATCGCGTCTTCGCCTCCCCACCAGTTTCCAAGCGTCAGAGAATGGCACTGGCGATAGTTG
The DNA here is from genome assembly GCA_030693415.1 of Candidatus Cloacimonadaceae bacterium. Taxonomy (NCBI): domain Bacteria; kingdom Pseudomonadati; phylum Candidatus Cloacimonadota; class Cloacimonadia (SeqCode); order Cloacimonadales (SeqCode); family Cloacimonadaceae (SeqCode); species Cloacimonadaceae bacterium (SeqCode). Next base: position 17,426 of record JAUYAR010000122.1, read on the forward strand.
TCGTCCACCTTGATCGGAAACCCCCGATAATACTCTTTTCCCTGCACCGGAGCGTGATCCTGAACGATGCCGCAGCCAGAGAAAAGATTCTTGTAGGATCCCAAAAGCGCGAGTTTGTATGCGGCTGGTTCCTGCAATATAAATGATCCATCGTTGATCCAGAATAGATTACGCTCATGGTAGCTGACTGAATCCTTCATGTCCTCCACCCAGATATGCGAATTCGGATAGGGTCGATTTTCCCCGGCGCGGGGAACCCAGTTGCCGATCAAATGGTCATGGGAATTGATCAGCGGGGTGTAGGCAACGGTCTCTTCGAGCGCAAGTTTCCTATCGGAACCGTTATTGGGATGCCGAATTCCGATTCGGCTGTGGGTAACGGTCTTTTCGAGCGCAAGCTCCCTATCGGAACCGGATCGCGTCGCAAGCTGAAGATGCAAATCAATCCTGTGCTCCACCCGATCAGAACTGATAACGCTGATCGCAGGTTTGATAATCATTAGCGGAGTTCTTTCACCCTTTTTATTAGTTTCGGGAGTATCTCAAAGAGATCGCCAACGATCCCCAGATCCGCGGCTTTGAAGATCGGCGCGTCCGGATCTTTGTTGATCGCAACGATATAATCCGCGGAAGACATTCCTGCCAGATGCTGGATGGCACCGGAGATTCCCGCGGCGATGTAGATATTTGGTTTGACCGTCTTACCGGTCTGCCCCACCTGATGCGAATAGGGTATCCATTCTGCATCCACGGCAGCGCGTGAAGCTCCGGCAGCTCCGCTGAGGGCTTCAGCCAAATCTTCGATCATGACAAAATTCTTTGCTTCCTTCATGCCTCTGCCCCCGGAAACGATGACGTTCGCCTCGGTGATATTGACCAACGTGGTTTTTTCCTTTTCAAAACCAAGCCAGCAGCTCACTTCTTCGTCGAAATCAAAGACGACTTGTTCGCGGATGACGATTCCGGAAAGGGAATCGTCGCGCGGCATGGGATTCATCACTTTGTGACGCACAGTCGCCATTTGTGGACGGTGGTTTGAGGTGACGATGGTCGCCATGATGTTCCCTCCGAAAGCGGGACGGGTCTGCAACAGGTTTCCGCCTTCGGAATCAAATTCAAGACCGGTGCAATCCGCAGTCAAGCCTGTATGCAGATGCACCGCCACGCGCGGAATGAAGGATCTACCGATGACAGTCGCTCCGGCTAAGATGATGGAAGGCTTGTATTTGAGCGCCATCTCGGTGAGCGCTTTGGCAAAACGCTCGTCTCTGAAATGTTTGAGCTCGGGATCGTCCACTTCGATCACCTGATCGGCACCGTAGGCGATCAATTCTGAGGAAAGGCTTTCGATCCCGCAGCCAAAAACGACTGCGCTGAGCTCTTCGCCCATCTGATCTGCAAGATCGCGTCCTTTGCCAAGCAGTTCAAATACCACCGGAGCTATGATGCCATCCTTTTGTTCGGCGAAGACCCAGATGCCGGAATAGTCGTTTTTATCTATCTGAACGGCTTCTTTCTTGCGGATCAGGATCGCGTCGAAGGGGCAGGAACCAACGCAGGCTCCGCATAACACGCATTTATCGAGGTCAATTATAGCAAGTTTGTCCACTACTGTGATCGCTTCATAGGCACAGGCACGAATGCAAACTCCGCATCCCACGCATTTCTGGTCTAAAACTTCAATCATACATCATTCTCCTCAATCTACAACATTTGGTCTTCAGATTCTTGTCAAGCGCAAAATGGAATTCACCGGTTTTTTTATCATGGATTCCTACGCATGAATATCCGCGACGGCTCAACTATTCGTTCAATAAACCCAATCAATTTGCCGATAGAACACAGATGACGCGGATCGTTATGATCTGTATGATCATTGAAATCTGAATCGAAACAACCCGTTCACCTGTTCACCTGCATATATAAAGAATATAGATTTTTAAATGAGTGATAGCCGATGGCATGATCCGGCCACGCCATTGAAAGTGATGAATTTACTGATGACTACCGGGGTGAGAATCCCGACGGTTAAACTTCAGTCACCAAGGAAAGATTTTATGGTCTTTATGAATCCCTCTGTGTTCACGAAATAATTATTGGGGTTGGCTTTGAGATACATCTTCGCCATCGTTAATTGAGTTTGTGTCTTATTGTTTTCTACTTGCTTGCCTTTTTTAGTATTGGGGTTTGTATCGCATTTCGAAGCTTTGATAATGTCGTTGAAATAAACACCGTCAACGAAAGCTATGAAGTGAACGCCGTTCTCAGAATGGCTGATTCGGTGAATATCTTAACATCCAATTCTGTTTGTTCATTTTCAATGTGACCATCCACTGCGTTAATGGCTTTCTCCAGAATTGCTCTTGCTGTTTTGTAATCAAGCCTGCGTCTTCGAATTCCTGATTTTGTATTTCCCTTGAATGGTGAAAGTAAAATGTCTGCTGTATTTTCTCTATAGAGCTTCAAGATCGCATTGCTTTGCTCCACAATGTCTCTAAGCTTGCGATCATTATAGTGCTTTATGGACACTAAAGTTATTAATCTTGAGCTTTCTTTGATTCCTCTTCTATCGTAATCCAACTCATTATCAAGCATGAATTCTATAGGCTTCTGGGGATCTGTCGTATCGACTGCTCGAATAGCTATTCTGCCGCTAAGGTCATTAAATCTCATTTTCACGGAATTGTTCGGTTCAAGCCTCTGACGTTCCAAATCAGATAATCTGCTGATGAAGCTGCCGTTTTTATACACGAGTATTTTATCTTGCTCTTTCTTAACATCGTCAAAACAAACAACACAGATGGGATTTTCTGTGTCAAAAAAAGGGTTGTCTTCCAGAACGGTTATGTTATGCACTCTATTTTTTTGAAAGCTGCTGTTGATAAATGTTTCGGGTATTAAAGCAACTACATATCCACAGGTATTTAGACAATTATTTAGGGCAATTTGGTAAACATCGTCATATTTGGAGTTCTTAAAGTACTGTTTTACGGTTTGTTGAAGATTCATGCGCTTAGCGCTATAATTCGTAAGATAGGGGGGATTTGTCACAATGATGGCATCAGCTACTGGAGGGATATTTATTAGGCTGTCATTATACTCCCATGGCAATGTTCTGTCTATGTCAAGACCCTTGATTTTGGAGACGTTGCCAATTCCAAGTACTTGCTGCAGCAAGTCCCCATTTCCAGCAAAGGGGTCATACGCTGTTGATGCCCCTGTCATAGATATAAAGTCTATGATATGTGGTTTTAACCACACATCATTTCTGGTGAAATACTGGCCGAGGGCTCTTTTATTCCGCCCATAGGCTGTCCCGCTGCACAATATATCGCTCAACATGTGAGACGATCACCTATCATTACTTTGCGGTTTGTTATCATCGTATTTCCATATTTCCTTGCATCAATTTCTACTTTCGGGACATCTGTCAGTTGATTAGTCTCATGTCAAGCTAAATCGGACTGGATTTGGCGATTTGCAGGCAGCCCTTTTTCGATGAGTTAGTTTTCGACTATCGCGGAGGGAGGACTTACCTGAAGGATTTTGCAGCCGAAAAATGACTTGGGTGAGAAGGGAAATGCACGTGAACATGTTTGCCGAGGATGCTTCCCGCCGGCATTAAGTCATATCTTGGATTCCTGCGTAAGAATATTCGAGACGGCTCAGCTATTTCTTCAATAAACCCAATCAATTTGCCTATAGAACACAGATGACGCGGATCGTTATGATCATAATGATCATTGAAATCTAAGGCGAAACAACTCGTTCTCCGGTTCATTTGTTCACCCGTTCACTTCGCAGGATCGGCATCCTGCGGGACATCTTCCCCCTTAGCAATACGGAAGCAATACGGACTCATTACGGACTAAGTCCGTATTGACTCCGTAATGCTCACGGGAGAGAAGGTATATTGAAAGATTTGAGAGATGAGATAAACACAGAGGAAAGCAGAGTATAAGCGGAGCAAGAGCAGAGAGATGAGAGATTCGGAGATGAATTTCACCACAGAGAATCAGAGAGATCAGAGAAGAGAGTTGAGAGGTGTTTGGCTCCCGCGCCAAAGGAACCTTTAAAGCGGGCTCTGACATAGATCTTGCCATCAAAGGCGAGGAGCTCGATACCCGGGGACATGATTTCCATATCCGTGGCTCTGGACGCTCTGGAACTTCCCTGGACAATCGATCTGATCAGCTTTCACACCATCACCGACACCGCACTCATCGAGCATATCAACCGTTGTGGGATATCCATCGGGTGATATCGCTTTGCATAATACCTATTGACGTTTCCAAAGCGCTCAAAATGATGACATCATAAACAACAACAGGTGAAAATACATGAAGAATATCCTGATAATAATCGTCCTTTGCCTTTCCGCCGCGGGTCTTTGCGCCCAGAGGGGTCTCTTTGGCATCTCCTTTGACCAACATCTCAACAGCGCGGATTCCATCATGGTGCAGCAAGGCTTTATCGCCCAATCCGTCGATGGCGCCATGGTTAAATACTATTCTGATTACAATGATCTCATCGATGCCGTGGTGCTCTTTGTCAATCCTGAAAACGAAAAAATCGTCGGTTGGTTCGTCAAATATGATCCCAAGAATGGCGAGGAAAAAGATAAATTCGTGGTTGACCGCATGTATGAAATGCACGGAGATCCAGCGCACTTTGATCCCGAAACCCAGCAACTGATCTGGGTTTTGAATCCAGCCCGCAGCATCCATCTGATGTATGTGAACGGAGGCAGCCTCACCATCCTCTATCGCGATTCGGATTATGAGAAACTTTTCCTGATCAAGAAATTGTAACACGCTACAGGCACTGATCCTCAAGGCGGCAAAGGATTGAGGGGCGGCATGGCAACGTTTCAAAGCTGCTTTTCCACCGGTTCGCATTTCTTTTCTGTAAAAAGTTCATTTTTCTCTTGACTGCATTGGCGTTGTCAAATATCATTCGTTTATATCATAAATACTTAATAGGACTCCATAGAAAAAAGTCCATGCTTGACACGAATAGTATCTAAATAAATGATGAGAAATTACTTGACAGAATCAGCATCAGTAATACATTGGCATCATATTAGATAAGCATATATGGAGTTACTGATGTTTAGAGAGAAT
>JAUYAR010000123.1 GCA_030693415.1 Candidatus Cloacimonadaceae bacterium
AGGCAGACAAAATCTACTCCCTGCTGAACGTCAAAGTCTTCAAAAATCAAATCATCTCCAAACACAGAGTTTAGTGCCTAACTGAAAAATGACTGTCATATATACCAATAACTTAGTCCCTAAAATGCGAAACTTGGGCTACGGCAATACTCAGCCCACTATTTCTCGATGAAACCTACAATTGCAGGGAAGTATCGTTGGAGATATTGAACAGTCTCTCTCCTTAGGGAGATTTGTTTATGAAAAAGATGTTGACAAGAAATCAGCCGCTGTCTTATTGTGCATCCAGTCGATTTTTATGGATGCGATTGATAATAAATATAGATTATATGAGGCGAAGACCTGTTGTGCAGGACTTCAAAGGGTCTGAAGATGAGTTGGAATTTATATCAACATTTGAGACTAAACTGAAAATCTGTGAGGTGTGAGGATGAATATGCTGAAGTTCTTGCTGTTTACAATTGTGATTTTTCCTGTGGCTAATGCTTACGGGCAGTTCACAAGTCTGAATCCTTTTTATTTCACATTATATAGTTCCGTAGCTTGGAGTGATTACAATAGAGATGGTCATGCGGATGTAGCGCTTTGTGGTTTAACTGGGAGTTCTTCGATTACATCAATTTACCGGGGCAATCCGGATGGGACATTCACAGACATAGGCGCTGGGCTGCCTGGTGTAGGTTATGGAAGCATAAATTGGGTTGATTATGATTGCGATGGAGATTTAGATCTGTTTTACTGCGGAGATGCCGGAGAATATCAAATCGTCACGAAACTATACCGCAACGATGGCAATAATATATTCATCGAAATCAATACAGGTATTTTGAAGCTTGAGTGCGATGGCAACAGCGCTATTGTGGAGGTTTCCGATTCCGTGTTTGCCATTATTCCTTATAGCTCGGAAAGCGAGGAAGTGCCTCCCCTATTCTCCACTACTATCCGTTCAATCATCCCCAATCCGTTTAGTGATTTGGCTAAAATCAGCTTTTCACTGTCCAAGTCCACATCGTTCAGCCTCACCGTCTATAATCTTAAAGGGCAAAATGTTACGACACTCTCCACAGGGAAACAAACCGCGGGTGAGTTCGAACTTTTGTGGGATGGCAGTGATAAGCATGGGGTCCGCGTTTCCTCAGGAGTCTATTTCCTTCGCTTGCAAACTCCCACTGCAGTGGTCATACGCAAAATGCTTCTGCTAAAATAGGATCAAATGACAAGAGGATGTCCTTCGAACTAAATTACATAGGTTTTCTGAAGCATTTGCAAATCGATAATTACTCTTTGGCCGTTGGTACTCCGCGCTCTTACAAATTTGCACCCGTTATTCCAGGCAGCAGCTCATGAAACGAGGTTTTTAGAATTTGCCCGTCAAAATATACGAAAAAGGCACTGTAGCGCAGCATGCCGATGCTGCGGAAGTGATGGTTCAGTGATGGATCAGTGACGGATCAAATTCACCATCCCAGGATAGTTGTCACTATTTAAGTAAGAGCATTCTCTTATTGCTGGAATTGCTGTCAGTAATCAATCGGTAAATGAAAATGCCACTGGCGACACTGCGTTCGGATTGATCAGTACCATTCCAAACCACGCTATGCATACCGGCTGCCTTGGATTCGTTTATCAGTGTCCGAACCTTTTGCCCCTTCAAATTGTAAACCTCAAGCCGGACATTCCCACTCTCAGGGATTTGATATGCAATCGTAGTGGAAGGATTGAAGGGATTGGGATAGTTCTGATGCAGAACGGCAAAAGGCATCTGTGGGGTTTGCGGATCATCCACTGAAACGGGAGCGCTCAAATCCAGAGCCATATACTTGATGTTTCCCCAGTCTATACTAATTATAGGAGGCAGCGTCGGACCCCACATGTTATCATCCATAAACATCAGATAGAGTCTTTTTTGGATCGATTCCTCCGTGGCGCCGACATCCATGAACCTATTTGATGGATAAACCCACATCGGAGTCATGCCGCTCAATTGAGCAGTATTGACAGCGCTCAATACTATCGGTTCCTGCCAGTTCTGTCCGCGGTCAAAGCTCACAGCGAGATAGATCTCCGGCGAATCCTCATAAGCCGCGTATTCCGGATAGTCTGCCGGATAGAGATTGTAATACCGGGCTTTTTGGCTATCCTGCCACAGACACGCCATCGTGCCGCTTGCATCGTCTTCCGTGATCCGCACGTAATTATAGTGAAAATACATGGCACCGCTTTGCTCGTTTTCGTCCCAGTGGCAGAAAGGAAAATGACAAGTAAATTCTGGCTGGGGCTGCAAATAGTGCCACACATCGGCGTTGTAGTCCCCATCGGCGTCCCAGGGCATCCACCAAAAATCGTCCCTGCTCGTTCCTGCGATTGGGAATATCTCTCGGATCTCAAATTCCGTGGAGACCGGATCAAAGACAAACTCTTTGACCGTGTTGAAGCCATTCGTCATGACCAGCCCGTCTATCTTCAGAGTCCATAAACCCGGGACATGCAGTTTGCCCTGTCTGTCGATCACGGCATTGAAGTGTGAAGAATTTGAGATATCGTAAAAGATATCCTCATCGGGAATGGGTCCATTGGCATTGTTGAACGCATGGATCATTTGAATGGGATTGTATGGATTGTAGGATGGGACTTTGCTCCGGAAAGAATGTCTCTGCCAGGTTCCTTGACCATAATTATCACATACGAAGACATCCAGATCCGGCTCGTTGACAGCAATAAAGGTAGCCGGATCAACGGCAAAATGATAGCCCGCGTAATAGATATTGCCGTCATTGCCGACCGCGAAGCTGCCAAACAACCGTCTATAGATTTGGGTGTTATCTACGTGCCAATCGTCCAATTCGGGAATCGTGGTGTATGACCAGTTCAGGCTTTGCATATTGAGCAGCATCGCGTCGTCGTAATCCGCATGAGCGATCAGCACATTCGGGGATGGACGATTGTTCACTGATACTTGGTTTCTGCCCAGAATATAGACTCTGCGCATTCCGGGGATGGGAGATGGTCCTGTCTGGATGCTGGGCCAGATGAAATGATCGTTTTCATAACCGGGTGGACCGACCGGGGGATCGAAAACCGGCTGCACCGGACTGTAGTGTCCGGGAAATCCGACCGGGAAATTCTCATAAAAAGAAACGACCTCCAAAAGGTTGTCGGTATCATGGTTTTCATGCCAGGCATAGAAAGGCTTGCCCATGGTTCTGTCCATGGCTATGGAGGGATATCCCATATTGCGGGAGGCGTCAATCCAAGGGTCTGTCACCGTCTGCATCTGCTCCGCGTCGTTAATATAGGTGAAATACACTTTGCGTATGCCGTTCGAAGTTCGTCTGGCATGGTAGGTCATGATTCTGCCACCTCCGAACAGAGGGGGAATCTCCTGCATCGGCAAATCATTGTAGCCGCCGATCATGTAATCATACCAGCTTGTCATAACCTGCACGGGATCGACGGAAACGCTGTATGTCCCGAAAACGCACACTGCTTCAAGACTGAGCAGGGCGCCCAGCATGGCAATCCTTAGAGCTTTCATATCTACCTCCAGGTTGGTTGCATTCTCTGGTAGAGCACTTCACTTGTCAAGCAGAAAATCGCCGGTGGACGCAAGTAAGCGCTGGAGACGGATTACCTTCCCCTAACGATATACCCCGGCATTTGTAGGCTTCATCGAGAAATAGTGAGCTTCGTTTTCCTTGTTTTCACCATTGAGCAGAGCTTGTCCTCGAACCTATCGGGGTATATGCCGATCCTGCGAAAATGTTCCCTTCCGCAGCATCGGTATGCTGCGCTACACAACGAACCATCGCTTTCGCGGCATGATCTCGGTTAAAAGTGGAAAGACCCCTTTAAAATCAGGAGCCACAGCCACTGATCTTTATCCACTTGAGCCATCCGAACCATTGCCAAATCCGCTGAATAGTCCTTGCCAAAGTGTCTGTAGCCCAAGGTAATGGGATATCTAAGATCATCGCTAATCGTTCTATCCGCCGCAAAAAACTCGGTAAAAAACGCACGCCTTGTGCCCATACTTACGTCGAATCCACCCATAAACACACCGATTTGCTCATCTTTACCATAGTCCAAACCCAGTCCCAGACCTCCATGTAGCCGGAGGGCTTTGTAATGGTAAGATCCAACCCCGCCGAGACTTACTAAGTCCAAAAAAGGCGTGGTGGTCAGCCAGGCAGCAGCGGAATGACGTCCCTTTTTGTAAAACCGATATTTACCGCTTAAAGTAAGTCCATCCAATGCTTCCTTATTAAAGGGAAAAACCGTGGTGCCATTGATCTGCAAATCGTCTGTGAGACCATATCCCAAGCTGTAAACCACCAACCACCATGTGGACAGCTGATATCGTCCTCCCGGCAGAGTGGTGGCGGTGGGGATCAGCAGCAAACCCGTATCGGCAGCCCTGAAAGTGTCTTTTTCAGTTTCGGCGACAAGACCGTAAAACATGGTCATCAGTATCAATAATACAATCAGACGTTTCATCTTCTCCATCTCCTTGTGAGTTTATTTTGCCTTTTTAAACATCGGTAAAGAATTTGTCAAGACAAATAAAAGCCTATCCTCCCAAGATGCCCAAAAGAACACCGGCGGCGACCGCCGAACCTACCACTCCGGCAACGTTTGGAGCCATCGCGTGCATGATCAGAAAGTTTGATCGGTCATATTTTTGACCCATGGTCTGGGAAACACGTGCCGAAGCTGGAACAGCGGAAACTCCGGCGTTTCCGATCAGCGGATTTATTTTGTCTTTCAAGAACAGATTGAGAATCTTGGCAAAGATTACGCCCGCGGCGGTTGCCACGCAAAATGAAACCGCACCGAGCGCAAATATCTTGAGTGCCGTGGGGGTGAGAAAAGTGTCCGCAGTGGTTTTGGCGCCGACAGTGAGGCCGATCAGGACGGTCACGATGTCGATCATCACGCTTCTGGCGGAAAGTGCCAGCCTTTCCGTGACGCCACTTTCCTTAAGCAGATTACCTAAAAACAGCATCGCCAACAGCACTACGCTGCCGGGTGCGATGAGTGCGGTCACGACGAATCCGACCAGGGGGAAATAGATTTTTTCGCGTTTGCTGACCACACGGATTGCTTTCATACGGATGACGCGTTCTTTACTCGTGGTGAGCAGTTTCATGATCGGCGGTTGCAATACCGGCACGAGGGACATATAGGAATAGGCAGCCAGTGCGATCGGACCGACCAAGTGCGGGGCAAGCTTTGAAGAAAGGAAGATCGAGGTGGGGCCATCCGCTCCTCCGATGATGCCGATAGACGCGGCTTCCATGATGTTGAATCCCAATAGGATAGATCCCATGAAGGTGGCAAAGATGCCAAATTGGGATGCCGCCCCCAATAGGATCAACTTGGGATTTGCGATCAGAGCGGAAAAATCCGTCATCGCGCCGATACCGAGAAAGATCAAAGCGGGATAGACGCCTTTGCTGACGCCAAAATAGAGATAATTGAGCACCGAACCCTCGGAACTGACGCCCAAGCCTTGCTGCGCCACGCCTGGAATATTCCCCAACACGATGCCAAAGCCGATAGGAATCAATAGCAGTGGTTCAAACTCTTTGGTGACAGCAAGATAGATAAAGATCAACCCCGCTATGATCATCACCATGTTGCCAACGGTGAAATTGAGAAAACCGGTGGTTTGGAGAAACTGCCTAAGCTCTTCCATGCGCTATTCCTCTATCTCGATCAGGGGATCGCCTTCCTGAACGCTGTCTCCCTTTTGCACATAAACCTTTTTGACCTTGCCTTTTCTGGTGCTGTGGATGTCCGATTCCATCTTCATCGCTTCGAGAACGAGGGCGACCTGATCCTCACGGATTCTGTCTCCGGGACGCACTTTGATTTCGATGATCATCCCCGGGATAGGAGCACGGAGGATATGATCCATGGATTTTTCAACCGGTTGTGCCGCTGCTTGCTGCCCCTGAACACGCGGGCGTGAAGATGCGGTTTTTCCCTTTACTTCCTCGCCGGAAAGGATCATCAACACGTCGCCTTCCTGCACGGGGGAGCGTTCCTTGACGAGGATCTTGGCGATTACAGCATCGATTGGCGAGGCGATCTCGGATTCCATCTTCATTGCTTCGAGCACGATGATCGTTTGTCCCTTTATCACTTTGTCGCCTTCCTTGACGGGGATGGAAACGATCACTCCGGGAATGGGGGCACGCATTTCTCCGCCGCTGAGATCGAAATCGCTGGAAAATGCCGGCGCGAGCGGAACGGATTGGTCCTGTTGTCCGAGCTTGGGCACGTTGGAAAGCGCATCGTCAAGGATTTCAACCATATAGTCCGTGCCGTTGATGTTTATCTTGGCATGGGTTCCGTTATATTCAATCACTTGGGCTTCAAACCTTTCGCCACTGATCACAAGTTTGTAGGTCTTCATTGCTGCTTATCTCCTTTTGTTTGAAAACTCGCGGTTTGGCATGGACATCACGCTGCTGGCACGCCACTGGTTAGTGGGAGTGCGTTTGAAGGTGAGCACCAGTTTGCGGCGTTCATCAATACTGAGTTTGTAGAGATGAAGAGCGATGACGGCTGCCGCGATCACATTGCTGTTGATGCCCTTGGGCTTATTCAGCAGTATGCCGGAATGGGAAACGACGATGGTCTTATCTTTGGGCTTTGGGTTGACGTTGAAGTGAAAAAGCTGGCTGATGATGAGGCTGGTGATGAGCAGCGCGGAAAACACGATCAGCATGCCTACGATGGTGACGGAAACGCTGTAGGACATTATATGGTCGTCAAAATTCCGGGAGATGCTTTCAATGCTGTCCGGCTTGATACCCAGAGCCTGCAGGGAGGATTTATCCCGCGATCCGCTGAGGGGGTCGTAGCCCAGCAGCTGTCGCATTTTCTTGATCGGGATTTTTTTGAGCGCCGCGGTTTCGGACACGGTGGAAAGTTCGTTAAAACCATGTATGCTATACTGTTGAGCCAGGAGGGCGCGGTAAGGAGTGATGCCGAGTTTGCGCAGGCTCATTTCGTCTAGGACTTTGTTTCCAGGTTCGAGGTTGAGATAGCTCTTCCATTTATCGAGATCGGCGATATCAAGCTTTTTGGCGACATCGATCAGTTTATAGCGGTCAGTGAAGCCATATTCGTCCATGATCTCCGCTTCTCTCAGCATGGAAAGGCTATCAGGAATCGCCGGTTGGACGCTCAACGAGGCTGGTTGTGCGATCAGAGGGAAGAAAATGAGCAGCATTGCCAAGGGCAGGATTAGTCGGCTCAGATTCATGTATTGTTCCCGATCATAAAGGAATGTTTCCATGCTTACGCGCTGGAATGCTATCCTTTTTATTGGCAAGCATTTCCAGCGCACGGATGAGACGGAAACGAGTGCGTGCGGGCTCGATGATATCGTCTATGAAGCCACGTTCGGCGGCGTTGTAGGGATTGGCAAATTTCTCGCGGTATTCTTCTTCCCTTTCCTTCAGTGCTTTTTTAGGATCATCCGAGGCTTGGGCTTCCTTGCGGAAGATCACTTCGACAGCGCTTTTGGGACCCATCACCGCGATTTCAGCACTGGGCCACGCATAGACAAGATCAGCCCGCATGTGGCGGCTGTTCATCACGCAATAGGCACCACCATAGGCTTTGCGAAGGATGACGGTGATCTTTGGAACCGTAGCTTCCGCAAAGGCATAGAGCATCTTGGCGCCATGGCGGATGATGCCGTTGTGTTCCTGATTCGTTCCGGGAAGAAAGCCGGGGACGTCCTCCAATACGATGATGGGAACGTTGAAGGCATCGCAGAAACGCACAAATCTCGCAGATTTGACCGAGGCATCAATATCAAGAACCCCGGCAAGAACTTTTGGCTGGTTGGCGACAATGCCCACGGGGTGTCCGTTCATTCTGGCAAAGCCGACGAGGATGTTTTGGGCATAGTTTTTCATCACTTGCAGGAATTCGCCTTCGTCCACGAGTTCGTGGATGACGTCAAGCATGTCATAGGGCTTGTTCGGATTTTCCGGAATGATATGGTTGAGGGCTTCGCAAGAACGGTTCACTGTGTCGTGAGTGGGCGTGTAAGGCGGATCTTCCATGTTGTTCGAAGGCAAATAGCTGAGCAGCATCTTGATCAGCATCATGGTTTCTTCCTCGTTGTTGGACATGAAGTGCGCCACGCCGCTTTTACTGGTATGCACTCCCGAGCCTCCGAGGTCTTCGGTGGTGACCGTTTCGTTGAGCACAGTTTTGACGACCTTGGGACCGGTCACAAACATATAGCTGTTGTGCTTTTCCATGATGATAAAATCTGTGATCGCTGGGGAATAGACCGCTCCACCGGCACAGGGACCGAGGATTGCCGAAATCTGTGGGATGACTCCGCTTGCCATCACGTTGCGCCAAAATATTTCGGCATAACCTGCGAGTGCATCGACGCCCTCCTGGATGCGTGCTCCGCCACTATCGTTCAGTCCGATCAAGGGGCTGCCGTTCTTGAGTGCCATGTCCATCACTTTGCAGATTTTCTCCGCATAGGTTTTGGATAGCGAGCCGCCAAACACGGTGAAATCCTGGGCAAAGACATAGACCACGCGTTCGTTGATGGTTGCGCAGCCGGTGACGACACCGTCTCCGGAATAGACGGTATCCTCCATGCCAAAATTGTGGCATTGGTGCGTGACAAAGAGGTCAAACTCCTCAAAGCTGTCCGGATCGACTAAAAGTGCGATGCGTTCACGGGCGGTGAGCTTGCCTTTTTCATGCTGCTCTTTGATGCGTTTCTCACCACCGCCCAAGCGGGCTTGGTCGCGCTTTTCGCGCAGCATGATGATCTTCTTTGATGTTTCCATCACTCTATCCTTAGTTTGTATTATTATTTTATCATAGCTACAGGTCATTTTTTTTCAGCACCTGTTTTCGTAAAGCTATTTCGTGATGAGGTGAAGGATGGCGATGGTTAATTCGTAATCCGGTTGAGCTTGTCTTTATGGCGAAAAGGATTATCCTGTTATTAAATAAATATGCCTAATCAGGGAGGTTACAATGCAGTCGGATTTGGATATTGCACACCAGGTGAGGCTACTACCGATAGATGAGATCGCTGCCAAGATCGGTTTGAAACCCGATGACTTGGATCATTATGGAGACTTTAAAGCCAAAATCCGCTACAAAGCGCTTTTTGCGACGAAGGACAACCCCATCGGCAAGCTCATCCTCGTTTCCGCCATCACGCCAACACCCGCAGGAGAAGGTAAAACCACCGTTTCCATCGGGCTCTCGCAAGCGCTCAATAAATTGGGCAAAAAGTCCATTGTCGCCATCCGCGAGCCCTCGCTGGGTCCAGTCTTTGGCATCAAGGGAGGAGCCGCAGGAGGGGGCTGGTCACAGGTTTTGCCCATGGAAGATATCAACCTTCATTTCACAGGGGATTTTCATGCCGTCACCGCTGCCAATAACACACTTGCGGCGCTGATCGACAACTATATCTATTATGACAACGAGCTGCACCTCGATCCCAGACGCATCACCTGGAAAAGGGTGTTGGACGTAAATGACCGCATGTTGCGCCACATCGTCATTGGTTTGGGCGGCAGCAAACAAGGCTTCCCCAGAGAGGACGGATTTGATATCACCCCCGCCTCGGAGATCATGGCTATCTTATGTCTTTCCAACAACATGGACGAGATCAAAGAGCGCATCGGAAAGATCACTGTGGGCTTCACATATAGCGGAGAACCGGTGCATGTGCATCAGCTCGGTTTCGAAGGCGCCATTGCAGCACTGCTCAAAGACGCGCTCAAACCAAACATTGTTCAAACCACTGAAAACACTGTGGCATTTGTGCATGGCGGACCTTTTGCAAATATCGCCCAAGGCGCAAACAGCATCCTCGCCACCAAAACGGCGTTGCGGCTCTCAGACTATGTGGTTACCGAAGCTGGGTTTGGCTTTGATCTCGGAGCTGAGAAGTTCTTTGATCTCGTCTGTAAGTACGGAGGGTTCTGCACGGACGCGGTTGTGCTCGTGGCAACGGTGCGCGCCCTCAAGGTGCATGGCGGAGCCAAGCTAAAGGATCTCTCCGTGCCCGATCCCAAAGCCGTGGAAGGGGGGCTGGTCAACCTCGCCAAGCACATGGAAAACATCCACAAATTCGGCATGAAATCCATCATCGCCATCAACCGTTTTCCCTCGGACACCGATGAGGAGATCGGTATTATCGTTGACTTTGTCCGCGCGAACGATTTTGAGGTTTCCGTTGTGGAATTCCATGCCCAAGGCGGAGCCGGAGGTCTCGACCTGGCACAAAAAGTTATCGACATGGTGGACAAAGACTTCTGCCAATACCGCGGGCTCTACGACTGGAACGATACGGTGGAAAACAAGATATTCACCATCGCTTCCGAGATCTACGGCGCGCAGAAAGTTGACTATACCACCGAAGCCAAGGCAGATCTGAAAAAGATCAAGAAGTATGGCTTTGACAAACTGCCCATTTGCATCGCAAAGACGCAGAAATCCCTATCGGACAACCCTGAACTGATCGGAAGGCCAAAGGACTTCCTCGTCACCGTGCGCGAGATCGTCATCGCCAGCGGTGCGGGATTCCTGGTTCCCATCACTGGCGAAATCATGCGCATGCCCGGTTTGCCGAAACATCCTTCTGCCGAAGTGATCGACGTCGAAGGAGACGGAAACATCATCGGACTTTTTTGATCCAACTAATGGCAACCGGAGTAAAACACCATAATTGAGAATTGGTGGGAAACATAACGCTTGACAGAATCAGGGCTATTGCACATTTTACACGCCAACCTGAGGGGGAACCAAAGTATGAAAAAACGACTTCTGATAGCTACCGGCGGTGGAGATTGTCCCGGACTGAACGCTGTCATCCGTGCCATCGTCAAACGAGCCTCCCAAGAACATAACTGGGATATATTGGGCAGTATCGATGCCTTCGACGGCATCCTGCGTGATCCGATGCACCTTGTGGAACTAACCATGGACAGCGTGGCGGGGATTCACGTCAAAGGCGGAACCATCATCGGTACCACCAACAAAGGCGGACCCTTTGAATGGCCGGTGAAAAACTCGGATGGAACCTGGTCTTTGGTGGACAGATCGCAGGATTTTCTTGATCGTCTGCGTTATCAAAACATCGAAGCCGTCATCAACATCGGCGGAGACGGCTCACAACGCATCTCCCAAAGGCTTTTTGAGATGGGCTGCCCGATTATCGGTGTCCCCAAAACCATCGACAACGACCTCTCGGACACGGATTTTACCTTTGGGTTTCAAACCGCAGTGGATGTCGCCACAGACGCGGTTGACAAGCTCGTCACCACCGCTGCCAGCCATCATCGGATCCTGATTTTGGAAGTGATGGGACGCTATGCAGGTTGGATCGCTTTGCATGCATCAATCGCGGGGGGAGCGGAAGTTTGCCTGATACCCGAAATCCCTTACGACATCAATAAAGTCGTGAGAGCGATAAACGCGCGCATAGATTCCGGAAAGGGCTTTGCCAATGTGGTCATCGCCGAAGGCGCCATTCCGGTCGCCGGCGGGATGACTTTCAGCGAAAACGATGAGCCGGGCGCGATGAATATCCGGCTCGGCGGAGCGGGCTTGCGGCTTTCACAGGAACTCAAGGACGCTGGCTTGGAGATCGATATCCGCGAAACCATCCTTGGTCATCTGCAACGCGGCGGCAGACCCAATTCCTTTGACCGCATTCTTGCCTCGATGTTTGGCGTCAAAGCCTTTGAACTCGTCCTCGAAAAAAAATGGGGACACATGGCAGCATACCGGCATCCCAATATCATCGGCGTCCCGATCAGCGAAGCGATCAAGGTCTACAACCTTGTGGACATCAATTCCGATATTGTTAAAACTGCCCGCGGGCTAGGCATTTCCATGGGAGATTGAGGGTAGCAGGATTTTTTGACTTTGTGGAAAGGTATGCCTGTAGCGCACATGCCGATGCTGCGAAGGTGGAAGAGATGAGAGATGTTTGTCGGTGAACGATTGAAACAACTATGCAGTGCCTCATTGAACGTATTATACAAAGTTTATTTTGTAATGTCATAAATCAAGATAACTGCAATGGCACAACGATGAAACAGTCTCGTTAGTCAAGTCTCCAAACACGTCTACCATGTGTGCCATCATTTGCTTGAGTGAATCGAAGACACGAT
>JAUYAR010000124.1 GCA_030693415.1 Candidatus Cloacimonadaceae bacterium
TGGTCATTCGCTTCCAGTTGCTCTCCACCCCACCTCACGGTGACGCAGTTACCTTCGGCTACAGAGTTTTAACGGTGCTCTGAACAGGACTTTCACCTGTCTGATATGTATCGCTCACAGGCGCACGAATTACCGACGTCCCCGTCGGTTCGGATGGGTTGCCGCGCACGAACCGACGGGACGTCGGCGCTCCATGGATATGGAAATACCGACGGGGACGTCGGTAATTCCATAATGTCCACCGTTCAGAGGTTTCGCAAAAGGAAAAAAATGCCTGCGCAACACAGCTATTGGCATGGACTTAGGATCGATATTGCTGTTGGCGTTATGAGAATAACCCATAAAACACAGATTATTCGCTTGACAAAAATAGGGCTTCTGAAATTGTGCGAAAACAAGATTCTATTTTGAACAGCGCTGGGGGCGTAGTTCAGTTTGGTTAGAACGTCTGCCTGTCACGCAGAAGGCCGCGAGTTCGAGTCTCGTCGCTCCCGCCACAAATTCGGACGCCTTATGGCGTCTTTTTTTTAGGAAAAGAAAATGTCAAAGCATCCGGCAGCAGCAGCTATCTTTCAGGTCGCGAATCAATTGTTAAACGTTGGCTTTTTACTATCTTATCCACTCGTTTATGTGATATTAGCTGCCAAGCACTATACTTTATCGCTCAAACCGGAGGGCACCAATAGCCAAAAGGGGATATTGATCCATGCCGCGTCTGTGGGAGAGGTCAATGCCATCCGCTCTCTGGTGCATGAATTGTTGCGTCTTTACCCATATACAAAGATCGTCATCACCACCACTACGATCACCGGACTGGAACTTGCCAAAGGCATATCCGGCAAAGTGATGGCATATCTCTCCGTCCTCGATGTGCAAATCCTCCGGCAGGCTCAATTGAAGAAAATCGACCCTGGCTTGATCTGCATCGTGGAGACGGAAATCTGGTTCAACATGCTTGATTATGCCCGGAAACATGACATCCCGGTGCTTTTTCTGAACGCCAGGCTTTCGCGGAAATCCCTGAAACGCTATCTCACACTCAAGCCGCTGTTGGCATATTTACAGAAATCGATCAAGAGCATCCATGCCCAAAGCGAAACGGATAGAAACCGCTACATCCAGCTTTTTGATGTGCCGGTAGAAAATGCGGGCAATATCAAATATGCGCTTTTTCTGCCGGACTATGATCATCAAGCGCTGAGAGCAAGCTGGGGCTTTTCAGCTACTGATTTCATCATCTGTCTGGGCAGCAGCCGACCAGGCGAGGAAGCTTGGCTTTTATCCATACTGCCTGAACTGCGGAGTGAAATTGAGAATCTGAAGATCATCCTGGCTCCGAGACATCCCAAACGCCTCGATGAAGTGCGCAATCTGTTTTCCGACAGCGAGATATATACGCTGTCCGATATCGAAAGCGTCTTTGTCCGAGACCGGTCGCTATTTGTGATCGACAAACTTGGTTTCCTCGATCAGGCATATTCCATCTGCGATATTGCCATCGTGGGCGGTTCATTTTTTGATTTTGGCGGACACAATCCATTAGAGCCGGCATTTTATTCGAAACCAATCCTCATGGGCAAGCATCACCACTCCTGCCAAGGCTCGGTGCATCAATTGAAGACCAAAGACGCCATAATTATCTGCGAGAAAGAGAATTTGGCAGGCTATTTGATCAGGCTCTTCAAAGATCCCGGTTTACGCAGGAAAATGGGGGAGAACGCCAAAAGCATCTTGACAGATAATGCCTCCGCGCTAAATAATCACCTCAGAGGTATCGGAAAATGGATAAACTGACCACGCGCGAAGCGATGTTCTATCATATTGACGCAGAGGGAGTTGCGCATTGTGAGCTTTGCCCGAATGATTGCCGGATCAAGGTGGGGGAGAGTGGGCGCTGTCGATCGCGTGCCAATATCGACGGCAAACTCATGGTGGCAAATTATGCCAAAACCATTGGGGTGGCGCTCGATCCGATCGAAAAAAAGCCGCTCTACCATTTCAAACCCGGCAGCCGGATCGTTTCCTTGGGGGCAAATTCCTGCAATCTGGATTGTTTTTTTTGTCAGAACTTTGTGAGCAGCCAGGAAGAGTGTCTCACCAGATTGATTCCTCCGCTCGATCTGTTGGATTTGGTGAACGAAAGCGGAAGCCGCCAGGTTGCTTTCACCTATACCGAACCCTTTACTTGGTATGAATATATCTATGATTTTGCCATGCTTGACAGTGAAGTGGACATCATTCTTGTCACCAACGGCTATGTCAATCCCCAGCCGCTAAAACAGCTTTTACCGTATATCAAGGCGATGAACATCGATCTGAAAAGCAGCAGAAATGCATTTTACCGGCAGCATTGCCATGGCGCTCTCGAGCCCGTGAAATATACGATCAGAAATGCTTACGCATCGGGTGTGCATATCGAGATCACCAATTTGATCATTCCCGAATTGAACGATTCCGATGATCAGATCCGCGAGCTGGCAGTATATATAGCATCTGTGGACAGATCCATCCCTCTGCATGAATCAGCATATCATCCTGCCTACAAATCCACGATCGAAGCCACGCCGGCAGATACAATCATCCGAGGCTGCAATATCGCAGCGGAGTATTTGGACTATGTCTATGCGGGAAACCTGAATCTGGGATCGTTCAAGGATACCCTTTGTCCGCAGTGCCATGCGGTGTGCGTTTCCAGAAGCGGATTCGGCGTTGTTTCGAAAATTGGTGACGGCGGCATTTGTCCAAGCTGCGGGAATCGGATCAGAGGGGTCTTTTGATGTTCAAGCTGATACGCGCCAACCTGCGTTTGGCGGATCTGATCCTCATTATTCTCCTCATACTGTTAATGATCGGAAGCCTGACTGCCAAAATCAAAAACGAAACTGAACTGCGCGTATTTATCTACAAAGATAATATCTTGTGGGGCGAATATCCGCTTTCGGAGAAACGGATCGTTCGCATCGACGCACATAACACGATCGAGATCCGCGATGGAAGATACTCCATGCGCGTTGCCGATTGTCCGGATAAACGATGCGTCAAACAAGGCTGGACGAGCCGTCTGCCGATTATCTGTCTGCCCAACCGCGTTTCGGTGGAAGTCAGAGCCGCTCATCAAGAAGCGCCTCTTATGCTTTATTAAGGTTGATTAATGCTTAGATTTGCCATATATGCCTCCCATCACGGATATGGGCATGCCAGTCGCATGGCGGCTCTGGCTGAGGAATTGACAAAGTTTGGCATCTTCGTTCAAATTCGCAGCGCCAAGCCGGATTTTCTTTTTAACCGTCTCGATCCTTTGTTTTCAGCCAAATCCGCTGCCGTCATCGATGCCGGCGTCCGGCATGGCGACCAACTCGCAGTCGATCTTCCCGCCACGAAATGTGCTCTGCTCGATCTGATGGACAGGCGCCTCGACATCATTGATAGCGAAGTGGAGTATTTACGCAGGGAGAAGATCGATCTTGTCATCGCGGATATTCCATTTTTGGCGGTTGAGGCTGCCACCTATGCCGGGATACCGGTTTTTGCCGTCTCCAATTTCGATTGGTTCTATATCTATAAAGAGCTATTTGCCAATGACATCGGCATGCGTCCGCTGATCAATACCATCTTTGGTCTATATCAAAGAGTTGATCACGCATTTTGTCTGCCATTCTCCTCCAAAGACAGCATGAGCGCTTTCAGCAAGGTGGAAAGTATTGGGCTGTTAGCAAGAAAGAAAGATATCTATCGGGATGTGAAACAAGAACTTGGCATAAAAGAACCGGTGATGATCGTCATGTTCGGTGGGGAAGAGGGGATGAGCGTGAATATCGACGCCATCTGCAAAGCCTTCGAGGGTAAAGTGGTTTCCATGCACGCTTCCTGCGGCGCGGAAAATCATATTTCCATCACTCCCGATGCCGATTTTTTGGATTTTATCCATGCTTCCGATATCGTATTGACCAAGCCGGGCTATTCGTCCTTTGCCGAGGCGGTTCAATTTAACAAATTCATTCTTTATTGTCCGCGTAAAAACTACCCCGAGGAGAGGGTTTTGATTGATGAATTGAAACGCTATCCGTATAAACTGCAATTGGATAGTTTGGATCATAAGGTTAATGAATGGAAGAGGGTATTTGAACAAATAACAGTATCACAAGCCAAAAAAACTCTGTTTTCCAACCGCAATCGTGAAATCGCCTCAACGCTGATCCAAAGGTATATTGAGCTTCGGCTTCCAGGCTCGGAACTGATCAGCGTGATCGATGCGGGGTCGAATAATATCAATTACGCCTTGGTGGATATTTCCAGAAAAAGAGTTATCCACAGCATGCAATTGACCACCGGGCTTGGAAGAGACTATAACCTCACAGCCGATAAGCAAATAAGACTTTCAGTGAAAAGCATGGAATCCTTCAAACAGAGCTTTCGGGATTTGATGTCCTTCGACGTCCGGATTCCTTCCCGCAAGCAAGTCATCGCCACCGGAATCGCCCGCAAGGCTATGAATATCAACAAGCTATCAGAGTGGATCGAAACCCGCTATCAGATCAAATACAAGATCATCAGCGGGCAAGACGAATGCCGTTATGCTTATCACGCGGCTCAGCACATGACAGAGCTTTCCGATGATGCCATGATTGTGGATATTGGCGGATTCAGCACGGAATTTGTGCTGAAACAATCAGGCAAAACAATCTGTCACAGCCTGCCACTGGGACTATTAAGCATTAAAAAAGCTTATGATACAGATACATACAGCGCTGAGAATATTACGGAAGAACTTGCCGCCATTCCCGATACGGGAGAATTGGTACTCGTTGGTCTCACCGCTTTCCTGCTCGCCAAAGTTGTCCGGCGGCTGATCGGATTCAACGTTTTTGCCTTGCATGGTCAACACATCAGAAAAAGCGAATTGATCAAGCTGAGGGAATATATCGCTCAAGGCAAAGCAAGTGAGATTATCCCATATCTGATCGATCCCGCGTCCACCGACATCCTCAGGCTGAGCACGGACTTTGTAATACAAATACTGGACAGATTCGGGCTCTCAGATTTCATCGTCTGCTATTATGGAATATCAGTTGGATACGCATTATGGAAAATAAAAAAAGCAAAATAGCAGGCATTGAAAACCGTGCAGGGAGAGATTTAATACTCCGTCAACAGTATGCGGGAATTGCTTTTTCAGGAGCAACAGGTTGAAGTTTATCGTTGAGACCTACGGTTGTCAGATGAATGTCGCCGATAGCGAGCTGGTGACTTCGATCCTGATCAATGCAGGATTTGAAGCGGTCAAAGATATCAACCATGCGGAGCTGATCATTTTCAACACCTGCTCGGTGCGCAAACATGCCGAAGATCGCGTCTTGGGTAGAATTTCCAATGAAAAACACCGTAAACAAGCCAAACCCGATTTGAAGATCGCCGTGATCGGTTGCATGGCACAGAGAGTGGGGGACACGTTAGTCAAAAACGAGATCGGGGTGGACTATGTGATCGGAGTAGATCAATATCACGATCTCCCCCGTATCCTATCCCATGATACTGATGAACATGTGTTTACAACTATGGATACTGAGCAGACTTATCCTGGAATCATGCCAAAACACGGCAACCAGACCTGCGGATTCGTGACTATCATGCGCGGATGCAACAATTTCTGCACCTATTGCATTGTTCCTTACGTTCGCGGCAGAGAACGCAGCAGATCTTTCCGTGAAGTATATGCCGATGTGTTTGCAGCAGCAGATAATGGACTGCGGGACATCACGTTATTGGGACAAAATGTCAATTCTTATTTCTCTGACAGCCATGATTTTCCGGCTTTGTTGGACGAACTTTGCGCTATCGATAATCTATCTCGGCTACGTTTTATGACTTCGCACCCCAAAGACCTTTCGGATCGATTGATCGATGTCATGGCAAAGAATCATAAGATATGCAATCATATACATTTACCGCTTCAAAGCGGAGATAATGAGATATTGAATAAGATGAACCGTAACTATAGCATCGAGCATTATTTCACTCTGGTGTCCAAATTGCGCAACGCCATGCCGGACATAGCGATAACCACCGATCTTATCGCAGGTTTTCCCTCTGAAAGCGATGCCCAATTTGCGAATAATTTGAGCGCTATGCGAGAGATTGGCTTTGACTTTGCTTTTTGTTTCAAATTCAGCCCCCGAGAAGGAACCACGGCATCCGACATGCATAATCAGGTGATCGAAGCGGTCCGTTTGTCGCGTTTGCAGCAAATGATCGATTTGCAAAGAAAGATCACCTTGGACAAGTTTTCCGCCATGATCGGTCGCGAAGTGGAAGTTTATGTGGAAGGTTTGAGCAAAAAGTCCGCAGCTCAGATTTCCGGCAAGACGGATGATTTTAAGATCGCAGTTTTGACCGGGTCTGAAAAACAGATCGGCACTCTGGTCAGGGCAAGAGTGATCGCGGCGACGGCTGGCACCCTGATCTGCGAGTGAGAAGCAGTTGTATTGTGTTAATGTATGTTATGTAAACTTGCTTATGCCGATCCTAAGAAATTGGCGGATAAATACCTATCCCCCATCACAGATGAATATAATGGAGATCAAATGAGAAGCATGACCGGATACGGAAAAGCTAAATATTCTGAGAATGACATCGATCTTGAGATCGAAATGAAGTCCGTCAACGGACGCTATCTTGACATGAAATTATACCTGCCCAGGGAACTGAGTTTTTTTGAATACCCGGTCAGAAATCGGATCAGCTCCTCCCTTTCACGCGGATCGGTCGAATTTCGGCTCAACTATAGCGACCACCGCGAGATTCCGCTCGCACTCAATGAAAAACGTCTCCTAAGCTACCATGCCCTTGCCATAAAGGCAAAAAAGGCTTTGGGATACGAGGAGCCTGTCTCGCTGGAGTTTTTACTCAATGAGCCGGGCGTGATCGAAAATATCAACCAGCTTGACGAGGATACTATCCTTAAAGATGCACTATATTCCACGCTGAATTATGCTTTGGCAGCTCTTCACCAAAGCATGCAACAGGAAGCCGCCGGGATGAAAGATGTGCTGATTGCTTCGGTGCAAAGCATTGAAGTGGCTTTGTCTGAAATTGAAACTCATATCCAGCCCTTCAAAGCAGAACTCTTGGAAAATATGACCAATCGGATCAAAGATCTGATCTCCACTTATCAGCTTGACAACATGGAACAGCGCTTGATGCAGGAGATGGCGATTTATGTGGATAAATATGATATACAGGAAGAAATAACGCGCCTGCGCAGCCACAGCGAAACGCTATTGAAAGCGCTCTCAGGACATGAGCATAAGGATATCGGCAAAAGCCTCAATTTCATCACCCAGGAAATGCAGCGCGAAGCGAATACCCTTGGCTCCAAGTTTTCCACTTCCAATACCTTCCAGTATGTGCTTGTCATCAAGGAAGAGATCGAAAAGTGCCGGGAGATTGTACAAAATGTCGCCTGAACCGATCCTGAAATGGAAATCCTGGCCACTCGTGGAAAGACCTTATGTATCGGCGGTCGTGATTAGTTTCTTGATCCTGCTTGCCGTTATTCTCTGGAAGATCACGGTGATCGAATGGAGCATGCCTTTTTTCTATTTTATCGGAATGCTGCTCGTGATAGCAAACCTTCTCCCCTACTTCATTCCCACCTACTATGAAATGCATGAGACATACATCGAGGTTCGCTATTTATATCTAAAGATCAGACGCAACTACTCTGATTTCGGATGTTTTTACAAAGACAAACGCGGAATCATGCTCAGCACTTTCAAGCTGCCGCGAAGGCTCGATAGCTTTCGCGGGCAATCGCTTAGATTTTCCGATAGACAAACGGAAGTGCCTGAGTTGATCGAACTCCTCACCCATAAAATTGGAAAACAATACTGAGGATCACTATGAAAGACAATACATTAAAAGACCAAATCAAAGCGGTGCTTGAAGAAGCCCATGCTAACGCGATGTCATACAATGAAATGGTTGTGGCATTGAAACTGAACAAACGGGAAAAGGCAATCCTGCCGGAAAGCCTCAACGCCATGCTGAGCGAAGGTGTTGTGGAAAAGAACAAACGCAAGTTTAGATTGCTCAAGCCAAGTCCGATAAAGGAACAAAGCCCCGCTACCTCTTCGCCCAAACTGATTGAAGGGATTTTTGACGCCACTCCCCTATCGCGCAACTACTCTTATGCCTTTGTGCGTACGGAAACAGGCGATTTCTTCATCAGCAGTGAGGATATATTGAACGCCTACCACAACGATAAGGTGATGATCGAGCCGCACTACAAAAAGGGTAAATCTGATTATGCCCGCATCCGCAGAGTGATCTCCCGTGCCAATGAAAACCTCGCCGGAGATATCCGCGAACACCAAAACCGCAAACTCTTCATCTGCTCCAATCCCAAGATCCACAATTGGTTCGAGGTCTTGGACGTGGGCGCTGCCAAAGACGGAGACAAGGTGATTTTAAACGTTTCCAACTGGGGCAACCCAGTCAGTGGAAAAATGCCCGCCGGTAAAGTGACCGAGGTTTTGGGGTTATCCGGAGACCCGCAAGTGGAGCTACTCGCAGTGTTGCGCCAATATGATCTGCCGATGGAATTTCCCGAACCGGTGATTTGTGAAGTGAACTTAATCCCGGAAGAGATATCTGCAGAAATGATCTCGCACCGCAAGGACTTGAGAAAACTCTACACATTTACCATCGATCCCGCTTCCGCAAAGGATTTTGACGACGCGATCTCACTGGAGAAACATGACAGCGGCTGGACGCTCTATGTCCACATTGCCGATGTCGCTCACTACGTGGGACTTGACAGCCTCACCTTCGCAGAATCCGCCAAACGCGGAAACAGCTTTTATTTCCCCAAGAAAGTCATCCCCATGCTGCCGGAACGCCTTTCCAACAAGATCTGCAGCTTGCGTCCAGATGAAGACAAACTCTGTCTCACGGTCATCACCGATTTTGATCAAAAAGCAAAAGTGAAAAACCAGAGCTTGCACGAGAGTGTGATTCGGTCGGATGCCCGTCTCAGCTACGAAGAAGTGGATGATCTGTTTGACGGCAAATCCACAATTATGGACGAAGCTCTGACAAGCCGTTTGCATGAATCCCGCACGTTGTCAAAACTACTGTCCGAGAAGCGCTTGGCAAGCGGATACATCATGTTTGATCTGCCTGAGATTGAGTATCATTATGACGAAGAGGGCTTTGTCCATCGCCTTGGTTTGAGCGAAGAGACCGATTCTCACAAGCTGATCGAGAACTTTATGCTCGTGGCGAATGAATTTGTGGCAGAAAAACTTACGCAGCAATCTCCGCACTCAATGTATCGCATCCACGAAGATCCGGATCTGACCAAGATCGAGCGCGTGATCGAGACTCTATCATATTATGGGATATCTTTTTATATGAAGGAAACACTCAATCTCTCGATGCAGTATCTCTTGCGCTCAATGCCTTCACCGGAGTTTCATAAAGTGTTTGACCGCATAGTACTTAGAAGCATGAAAAAGGCAAAGTATTCGACCGAGCATGTGCGTCACTTTGGTCTTGGCATGGAAACCTACACCCATTTCACCAGTCCGATCCGCCGGCTTTGTGATCTCGTCATCCACCATCTCTGCAAGAGCTATATCTGCAAAAGCGGTAAACACAAGATCAGCACCAATCAGTTGAAGCTTTGGGCAAACACCGCTTCCGAGCGCGAACTCATAGCAGATCAAGCGGAACGCGATATCGAGAGGATCTATTATCTTGCCTATATGAAGTCTCATGTCGGAGAAAAGTTCAAGGGGCTCGTTATCGCCACAAACTCCAGCAGCTTGATCGTCAGGCTTGATGAGATCCCAGTCTCCGCGGTTCTCAAGGTCGCGAAACTCCGTGGCGGCGGGTGGACTTATTATGACAAAGAAATGCGCTTTGTAAACGGCAGAACCGGAGAATATTATCAACTAACAGATAGGGTAAAAGTTCAGGTAGTTGATGTTAGTGACGATATCTACCTTGAACTTAGCCAAGACAAGGATGCGCACACGCATCTTTTTGAAAAAAGCGAACCCAAAACTAAGCCAAAGGATACCAAGGAATTGGAAAAGCGCCGGCACAATCGCTCAAGAAATGCTGTTGACGCTAATAGGCAGTCCAAAAAAAGTGGCAACCAAGCATCGAGAAAACAAAGCAACAAGAGGAAAAAATGAAGAAACCGATCGGGATATTTGATTCCGGCGTAGGTGGCCTCACAGTTTACAAAGCCATCCGCGAAGCCTTTCCGGAGGAGGATTTGGTCTATTTTGGCGATACCGCAAGAGTACCCTATGGTCCCAAATCTTCCCAAACAATCATCGACTATTCGATCCAGAATTCCCGCTTTCTTCTGCAAAGAGCTATCAAGATTCTCGTCGTTGCCTGCAACACGTCTTCCGCAGTCGCGATTCCCGCTTTGAAACGACTGACGGACATCCCCATCATCGGAGTAATCGAACCTGGCGCTAATCAGGCGATTAAGCGCTCACCCAAGCTTCGGATCGGCATCATCGGTACCGAGGGAACAATACGTAGTGAAGCATACAAGACTGCGATTCAAGCGCTTATGCCAAATTCCGAAGTATTTTCCCATGCCTGTCCCCTATTCGTTCCCCTGGTTGAAGAAAGCTGGCAGCAGCACCATACGACGGATCTGATCGTGAAGGAATATCTTTCCTATTTTGACGATCTGGATATCGATACTCTGGTCTTGGGTTGCACTCATTATCCACTGCTCAGAGCTGCTATTCAACGCGCTGTGGGAGAACATATTACACTGGTGGATAGCGCGGACGCAATTGCCGAATATCTCAAAGTGCTACTGCCCGCTGAAATTGACGGAACACCCGGAACAAATAGCTTTTACGTAAGCGATAGTGAAGCCAAGTTCTCACAAATTGCAGCCCGCATCCTTGGTCATGAAATCTCCCGCCTCAAGCGGGTACGCTTGTTTGAGAGCTGGTTCGAAGATTAATAACTATATCGAATATAGAGGTAACTTAATGCAACCATTAATACTTACAGCCGCGATAACCGGTGCGGAAACCAAACGCGAGGATCAGCCCAATCTTCCTGTGACGCCCAAAGAACAAGCAAGGGAAGCAGTGGCATGTTTCGAAGCCGGCGCGCGCGTGATCCACCTTCACGTTCGCGAGGATGACGGATCCCCCACCCAGAGATTGGAAAGATTCGGAGAATCGATCGAAGCTATCCGTGCCGCAGTGCCCGAAATGATCATCCAAATCAGCACCGGCGGAGCAGTTGGAGAACCATTTGAAAGGCGTTTGGCACCCCTGAGTCTAAAACCGGACATGGGGACACTCAATGCCGGGACACTCAATTTTGGCGACGAGATTTTTATCAACCATCCCCTGGACATCATCCGTCTGGCTGAGGCGTTCAAGCAATATGGCGTAATACCGGAAGTCGAGGTCTATGAATCCGGGATGATCGATATCGTCGCCAAACTGGTCAATAAAGAGATCATCACCCACAGTCCTTTGCATGTTCAATTCGTACTCGGTGTGCCCGGCGGGATGAGTGGTAAGCCGAAGAACCTTATCTACATGATCGAGCACCTCGCTGAAGAGATTCCCACCGCCACCTGGGCGGTCGCGGGGATCGGCAGATGGCACCTTCCCACTGCGATGGTGGCATTGGTAGCCGGCGGTCACATTCGCATGGGATTTGAGGATAACATATTCTACCACAAAGGATTAATCGCGGAATCGAATGCCCAATTGGTCAGCCGCATAGCGAGAATCGCGACCGAGATCGGACGCCCCCTTGCCACACCCGAACAAGCCAGAAACATCCTGGCACTTTAATTAGGAAGACAATGAAAATCACTGACAACGCTCTCAAAGTACTGCAAAAGAGATATTTCAGAAAAGACGACAATGGCAACATCATCGAAGACTGGTCTGCGCTGATCAACCGCGTCGCCGAAAACATTGCCAACGGCGACAAGGAAAAAGAAAAAAGTTATTATGACCTGCTTGATTCGGGATATTTCCTGCCGAACTCCCCCACTCTGATGAACGCCGGAAACGATCTGCAACAGCTTTCCGCTTGTTTTGTGCTTCCCATCGAAGACAGCATGGACAGCATCTTCGAAACGGTAAAAAACGCCGCTCTGATCCACAAAAGCGGAGGTGGCACAGGGTTTTCTTTCAGCCGCCTGCGCGAGGCAAATTCCCGTGTGCGCTCCACCAACGGGGTATCCAGCGGACCGCTATCCTTTATCAAGGTTTTCAACGCTGCTACGGATGCCGTCAAACAAGGCGGAACGAGGCGCGGCGCCAATATGGCGATCCTTAATGTCAACCATCCGCAGATTATGGATTTCATCACCTGCAAGGAAGACCCGAAAGAACTGACTAATTTCAACATCAGCGTGGGCATCACCGAAGATTTTATGCGAGCCGTTTATCAAGACGAAGACTATGATCTGATCTCCCCGCACACCAAAGAATTGCACAGCAGATTGAAAGCGCGCGATGTCTTCAGTCTGATTGTGGAGATGGCACACAAGAACGGCGAGCCTGGCATCATCTTTCTTGATCGCGTAAATAGCGACAATCCGACTCCCCAAGTTGGAATGATCGAATCCACAAATCCCTGCGGCGAGCAGCCACTGCTTCCCAACGAAGCCTGCAATCTCGGTTCGATCAATCTCTCTGCTTTGATCAAAGACAATGCCATCGACTGGGATAGGTTGAAAAGCGTCGTGCGAGACAGCACAGACTTTTTGGATAACGTGATCGACAGTTCCAAGTTTCCCCTCCCCCAAATCGACGAAATGGTGAAGGCAAACCGCAAGATTGGTCTCGGCATCATGGGCTGGGCGGATCTGCTTTATCAATTGAAAATCTCTTACAGCAGCGACCAGGCGGTCGATCTTGCCAGAGAACTGATGGAATTCATCGATTTTGAAGCCAAGCAGCGCTCTATGGAACTGGCTGTCGAAAAAGGCAGTTTCCCCAATTTCTCCGGTAGTGTCTTCTCTGACGGTTCTTTGCAAAGAGTCGCCGTCAAAAAAAACTGGGATGAACTCATCGACCGGATCAAAGACAAAGGAATCAGAAACGCCACGGTTTCCACGATCGCGCCCACCGGAACGATAAGTATGATCTTGGACACATCCAGCGGGATCGAACCCCAATTTTCCCTCGTCTATGTGAAAAACGTCATGGACGGAGAGAAACTGCTCTACGTGAACAAATGGTTCGAACAAGCCCTTGAATCAGAAGGACTTCTGAGTAAAGACCTGCTCGAGGAAGTAGCCAATACCGGCACGGTAGCGCATATCGACGCGATCCCCGACCACTTCAAGAACATCTTTCAAACCGCGCATGATATCAGTCCCGAATGGCACATACGCATGCAGGCGGCTTTTCAACTTTACACGGACAACGCTGTCAGCAAGACGATCAACTTCTCCTCCAGCGCCACGGTGGAAGACATCCGCACCGCCTATGAACTGGCATATCAGCTTGGCTGCAAAGGAGTTACTGTCTATCGTGACGGCAGCCGTGAAAACCAGGTTCTGAGCACCGGAAGCACTTCCAAAAGCCCTGCCACGGATCGCAAAGTCGCCCCGCGTGACCGTCCTGAAGTCACCCACGGCATCACCCAACGCCTTGAAACCGGTTGCGGACACATGTATGTGACCATCAATACCGATGACCACGGCGCCTGCGAGATCTTTGTGCAGATGGGAAAAGTGGGCGGCTGCGCCTCCGCGCAATTGGAAGCGATCGCTCGTTTATCATCACTCGCTCTGCGTTCGGACGTCAAGCTGGAAGCGATCACTCGCCAGCTCAAGGGTATCCGTTGCCAATCCCCGATGTGGCATAAAGGCAAGATGATCACAAGCTGCGGAGACGCTGTCGGTCAAGCTCTTGAAGGTTTTTTACAGATGCACAAAAACGGCGACGTCAAATCTTTAAATCTACCCGTGGAAAACGGTTACAGCATTCCGATGCACAAAAGCGGTTCTGCGCTTTGCCCGGATTGCGGATCCACCATTGAGCACATCGAAGGATGTCTGAAATGCCCTTCATGCGGATGGTCGAAATGTTGATAAGAGTAAGAAAAGCAAAGGAGACAAACCATGCGATGCAATCAATGTAACACCCGTCTCGCCCTGCACGATCTTTGGTGCGTGGGTTGCGGACGCCAGCGCCCGATCGTGAAGACGGAACTATCATCCATGCGCAGCCTTGGAAATACTTGGGCGCAAGCCATGAAAACCAAGAGCGCAAACATCCCTGCTGGCGGATTTTCAGTGATCCTTGGTGCGATTCCAATCGCTGTTTTGATCTGGCTATTTAGCAGCATCATCACTTTCGATGGGGAGAATTTATACAGTCTCTTACTTGGTCTGGCGGTCAAATCCATCGCGTTCAGTTTGTTCGTCCCCTTTGTATTGATCGGTTTCAATGGCATTGCCCGGAAAGATGAGTATTCCATAGGGTTCAAGACGATGCTCTCATCGCTGAAAAGCTATCCGCGTTATCTGGTTTTCAGTCTCACCACCGCGCTATATTATACGATCATCTATCTGATCTGTTTCGGGCTGCCAAATTTCGGCAGTGATCCGATCCTGCGTCTGGTGTGGGTGGTTTTGCTCAACTACTGGGTCGCGATCCTGTTGCCGGTTCCGGCTTTGATGGAGCGGCTGCAAATCCCTTTTTTCACTGCGTTGAAAACATCCTATCGTCACTTTCACGTGGTTCGGTGGAATCTCTATCTGCTCGCTTTGGTGTTAGTTTTGTTAAATATCGCGGGAGCCATTTTGTTCGTAGTTCCGCTGGCGATCACGATCCCGCTTTCATGGTTCGCAATCAGGGACTACACAGATTTGCTGCTCGAATATGAATTGATCCGAGCTCAGAAATAGGAGATGAGCGGACATGACGAAAAAAGAAGTGATCTCGCTGGTCATCCTCATCCTTGTGATCGGCTACGGAGCCTGGCAGTTCTTCACCAGCAACTTCAATGAGAAAAAATCCCAACATCTGATGGATACGATCGTGACCATCACCGCCACCTCGAAGAACAAGAATGTCGGCTCCCAGATCGATTCCGTCTTTGCCTTCATCAAGGAGATGGAAGACCGGTTGAACGATTATCGGGAAGGTTCATGGCTGCATACACTAAATAATTCACCCGAAATCGATTTTCCCATGGATCCCGACGCCTACAAGATACTTGTGATCGCGGACAGCCTCTATCGCATGACCGACGGCGCTTTCGATGTCAGCATCAAACCCTTGTATGATTTGTGGGATTTCGATACCCGGGCACAAATCACTGAGGATTCACTTTTGAACTTGCCGGACAGTCTCGAAATCAAGAAAACCCTTCAATACGTGGGATTTGACCGCATCCAATACAATGAGAAGAGCATCAGGATACCAAAAGGCACCCAACTCGCATTTGGGGCTATTGCCAAGGGGTATGTCCTGGACAAGGCACGCGAATATATGCAGAGCCTTGATCTGATCAGCGGTTTCATTGACTGCCGTAGCTCGATGACCTTCTATGGAGACGTCATGCCCCAGCTTGTCTATATTCAGCATCCGCGCCTCAGCGCAGAAGATTTTATCGCCTCGTTTCGCATCAAGGATCTCAGTGTCGGAACGAGCGGAGATTATCAACAGTATTTTGATTTGAATGGCATCCGCTATCACCATATCATCGATCCCAAAACAGGTTATCCGGTTCGTGATGTCTATTCAGTCACTGTGACCCATCCTTCCGCGGCATGGGCGGACGGGCTTTCCACAGCTTTGTTTTTGATGCCTCCCGAGGAAGCGATCGAAGCGATCAAGAACATTCCGGATTGCAACGCTGTGATTTATTACGAACACAACGGCAGTAACGTCTCGCTCAAATCTGCGGGCATGAAAAACCTCGGATTCTCGGAAAAACTATGATCATCCCAGACGTTCAGAACCATCCCGATTTGCGTAAAATCCTCATCGACAAAGTCGGAGTAAAAGGAGTTCGCTATCCCATTGTAGTGGAGGATATCTCAAACGGCATCCAACACACAGTCGCCGATCTCAATATCTATGTGGAGCTGCCCCATCACCTGCGCGGAACCCATATGTCCCGATTCATCGAGGTATTGAACAAATACCATGATAGCAGCATCATCGCTCAACTGGACAGCTTTCTCATGCGTTTGAAAGAAGTGCTCAAAGCGGATGCGGCTTATGTGGATATCAGTTTTCCATATTTCGTCAAAAAGCATGCACCAGTCTCGAAAATTACTTCGCTGATGAGTTATCAGTGTTTTTTCAATGCCAGTTTTCGGGATATTTATGAGCTCTGGATCGGAGTGACCGTCCCTGTCACAACACTCTGTCCTTGTTCAAGGGAAATCAGCGAATTCGGCGCGCATAACCAACGCTCCCATATCACTATCAAGGTCAAATACAGTGAATTCGTTTGGTTGGAAGAATTGATCGCGATCGCCGAATCCGCCGCCAGTTGCGAGATTTATCCGCTGCTCAAAAGAAGTGACGAGAAATTTGTCACCGAAAAAGCCTATTCAAATCCCAAGTTTGTTGAAGACATCGTGCGCGAGGTCACCCAAAAACTAATGAGCGATACCCGCATGCTTGAGTATTACGTTGAGGCGGATAGCATCGAATCCATTCACAATCACAGCGCCTATGCTCTGATCCAAAGCCACAAACACGATTGACCGGATAACGGAAAAACAGCTTTATCTATGACGGTCACAAACATCTCTCCAGCCCGTAGCGCGTTTCTGCCAAACTCGCTGAAATATATCATCCACAACGATAACACCAATCCTCTCATCTGCTTGCAAATCTATATCCGCATCGGCAGCGTGAAAGAAAAACCCGCCGAAGCCGGATTCGCGCATTTCATCGAACACTTAGCTTTCAAATCCACCCGCGATTTTCCGCTCAATGCCTTATCCGAACACGTCACACGGCTGGGGGGGGCGATCAATGCCTACACGGATTTTGACTGCACCTGCTACTATCTGATGATGCCGTCCGAGCTTCTGGAAGAGGGATTGCACATCCTCAGCCAGCTTGCTTTTCAAGCTGATTTCGCCAGTGATGACGTTGAGATCGAAAAGGATATCATTATCGAAGAGATCAAGCAGTATGAAAACGAGCCGGAGATGGAATTCTTTGACTACCTGCAAAGCACCTATTTTGATAAAAGCCCTTTAAAAAAACCGGTTCTCGGGACTATCGAATCTGTCAAAGCAGCCGATCACAAACGCCTGCTTGCTTTCCAGGCTAAATACTACCGACCGGACAATGCTTTCCTCGTTCTCAGCGGTGATATCAACGGCAATGCCGATGAATTGATCAAACACTATTTCGGTAACTGGAAAAAACCCTCAAAAGCTCTTATTCTGCCCGATTACAGCAGGTTCATGGAGCCTGAGACACTTAAGTTTCGCAAGTTTGAACGCCGCAAAAAAACCGATTTTATTGCCTTACTCATGCCGGAGCTTTGTGAAGCCCATCCAAACAGCGATGCGCTCTTGGTCGCCATGCGTTATTATGCCATCGGCAAGGCGTCCAAGCTCTATAAACGTTTGGTGGAGAGGGAGAAGCTATGTTCCTCCGTCAAGGTTAGCTCCCTCTGTGGAGAATTGAGTGGTGCCTCCGCGATTCTGTTCACACCCTCAGTTAAAAACCGGCGTGATGAGATTATCACCATCATCCGCGAGGAGTTTTTGGATATTCTTGCGGCAAGGGTCGATCCTGTTGAGATCGAATTGATCAAACTCGATATTATCCATAGTTGGCTCTACGGGTTTGAATCGATGGAAAATATCGCCAACATGATCGGCGCCGAAGAGTTTATCAAAGGCTATGAAAATCTCTATCAATACGCGGAACAAATCACTGCGGTCAGCTTTGAGGAGGTGATCGACTCCGCACGTAAATACTGGCAGCCGGACAACCTGGCTTTTTATTATCAGTCTTTCGCAGCAAAGCAGCCGACCACGGTTCAGAATATGACGAAAAGAGATTTCATCGCCGAACCCGCGGAGATCGCTCATGATCTCACACCTCGCATTCCCGAAAACGAGGATGCTGATTTTCACTGCCTTGCCTCTGCCCCATCGGCGGATTTTGAACAGCTTGACGAAATACACTTTCGGATGAACCTATCCAACGGATTGAAGATAATCTATCGCCACATTCCCCACAAACCGATGTTGGGCATTACCTTAAGCACGGAAGTCTGCCAATTGAAAGAGCGCTCTGATCAACGCGGCGAGAATTTTCTCACCTCCACTGCCATGCTCTATGGCACCAGGGCACACAGCCATGAACAGATCATGCAATTCTCTCGCAGGCATGGTTTTAACATCCGCGTGATCCACCATTTGGATTCAACAAATTATCGGGCAAAATGCTTCAACGAAGATCTGGGCAAAACGCTTGATCTGCTGAAGGAAATCATTGCCCAGCCCCTGTTTAACCCTCATCACGTCAGCATGCTCAAGACTGCCGCGATCGACAGCATCCGCCGCGAAAATCAATATCCGGTCAGCTATTCCTACCAACGCTGGCTGATGATGCTTTTCGGCACAAACAGTATCCTCGATCGCAGTTGCGGAAGCATCGGCTCTCTGGGCAAGCTGCGGCTTAATGATTTGCGGCAGTGGCATTTGACGCACTATCATCCTGCCGCCTTTGTTTTGGCTGTAGTGGGATCATTGCCGCCAAAGGATGTTTTTGGCGTCTGCGCCAGCGTGTTTGACCAGCTTGAATCCAAAGCTGATTTAATCCCCAATCTGCCTTTGCCGGAGCGCAAGAAGAGCCCGGAAATCAGGATCAGCCGGCAGAAAGCGGAACAATCGGTGATCCATTTGGGCGGATATGGCACCGCGGCGAAAGACGTGAAGCAAAACACCGCTTTCCATCTGTTGGCGCAAATCCTCGGAGGAGATATATCCTCACGCTTTTTCAATATCTTAAGAGAAAAACACGCTTATGCCTACCAATGCGGATTCGATTTTTCTTCAATCCGCGAAATCGGTTTCTGGAATGCCTATGCCTTCTGCGATCCCGATGATTACAAAGACTGTCTGCGCCTGATCAGAGAGATTTTGACGGATGTTGCGGAAAATGGCGTCCACTCCGATGAACTCAGCAGCGCGCAAAACTATCTCATCGGCATGAACCGTTTTGACAGCGAAAGCGTTTCCTATCAAGCCTCAGCGATATCAAACCTACTTGCTTTGGGCTATGATCTGGATCACTTTCTTTTTCGCGAACAGCGCCTGCGCTCGGTCTCAAACGACGATATCAAAAATGTCGCCTCCACTTGGCTCAAACCGGATAACCACTTTATCCACATCGTGTTATAGATCATGATCACCCTCGGTATCGACATCGGCTCCCGCAACAGCAAGATCGTGCTTTTTGATTCGATCAAGAGCGAGATCATCCACTTTGGTTATGCCTCGACGGACATCTCCCCCATCGTTTCGGTGCGGAGATTGTTAGATGCTTCTTTTGCAGCCACAAACCTGAGCATAGAAAACATAACTGCACGTTGTTCAACAGGATACGGCAGAAAACTATACAAAGAGGCGGATCGGGTTCTGTCCGAGATATCCTGTCATGCCGCTGGTGTCAGCCACTATTTTCCCCGCTGTAAAACGATCATCGACATCGGTGGTCAGGATTCCAAGATCATCACTTTGGACAGTGACGGAAAAGTGGTGGATTTTGCCATGAACGACAAATGCGCTGCCGGGACGGGCAGATTTATGGAAATGACTGCGATCCGGCTGGAATGCTCGCTCGACGATCTCTCGCTAATTGCCGCAAAATCGACTACCGGGTTGAAGCTTAATTCCACCTGCGTGGTCTTTGCCGAATCCGAGATCATTGGCATGATGGCGGATAACGTGAGCGCCATGGACATCGCACGCGCAGTGCATATCTCCGTAGCCAGACGCGTTTTGGCACAGATTTCCGCCCTTGATTATCATCCTCCTGTCGTTTTCACCGGCGGAGTGGCGCAAAATGCAGACCTGCGCTATTGCCTTGAGTTGTTGTTGGAGCAAAAAATCCTCTGTCCGCCCGAGCCTGTAATCACCGGAGCCTTGGGGGCAGCTATATTGGCAGCAGCTTATGAAAATAGATAACCACATACACTCCGAATATAGTTACGATAGCAAGATTAAAGCACAAGAAGTGATTGATAAGGCTATCTTGCTTCAATACAAAGCTATAACAATCACTGAACATCTCGATTTACTGCCTCAGGAACTGGGGATCTTTGGCTTGCCCTCGCTCCGTGAGTATTTTGATAGTATGCGAAGATTGAAGGAGATCAATCAAAATATCATTCTTCTCTGCGGGATCGAGATTGGAGATTATCACCGTGTGCGTGATTTTGCCAGTGCTTTGATAGCGCCCTATCCATTTGATCTGATCCTCGGTTCGGTGCATTTTTTGACCGACAATACCAATGTAGCCATACCTCATCCCTCGCCCTTGGGAAAAGCCGCTCAGACGGATTATTATGAACATAATCTCTCATTGGTCACGGATTGCGAGATCGACGTGTTGTCGCACTTGGGAGTCTATAAGCGCTATTACGACCAGGCTCCGGATGAATCCCGCTGCCGCGATGTCATCGAAGCGATCTTTCGCACGATGATCAAACGTGAGATCGCTCTCGAAGTCAATTTTTCATCCCTGCGCAAGCGCTATCCCTTTGTACTGCCGGAACATCACTATCTCGATCTCTATCGCAATCTGGGTGGAAGGCTCTTCAGCATTGGTAGCGATTCTCATCAAATTGACCATTTTAACGATCACTTTCATCGTCTGCCCAAGTGGCTGATTGAAGCATCAATTCTCAAAGGCAATCTGATCTATGTCTGATATGGAGAGATGAGAGATCAGAGATGAATTTCACCACAGAGAAACGGAGAGATCAGAGAAGTTTATCGGTGAACGGGTGAAAGCTGCGCCCCTCACCCGTTCACCTGTTCACCGACAAACATCTCTTATCTCTCTGCTCTTGCTCTGCTTTCCTCTGTGTTTATCTCATCTCTCATCTCTCATCCCTCCCCCACCTCTGGATCGCGTTTGAGCCGATAATGATCACCAAACCCACAAAAGTAGCCGGGTGGATGCTCTCTTTGAGAATCAAGGCGATGAACAACAGCGAGATAAATGGCGTCACAAAGATCAAATTGGAGATCATGGAGGTGCTCTTGCTGCGTTCCAAAGCCTTCAACCACAATACGAATGTGAGCCCCATCTCGAAGATGCCGACATAGACGGCACCGAGCACGAATACCAATCCCACGGGGCTTTGCACAAAAAGCTCTCCCCCACCGATAACCGCTCTCACCAATGTGTTAAAAACTATGAATATGCTGCCGCAGAGAAAGTTATACATCAGTTTGCATACCGGCGGACGTGCATCGCGCATGTTCATGATCCAATAGCTTGCCCAGATCAGCGATGATGACAAGGCAAGGATGGAGCCCAGGGGGTTATCAAACTTCATCCCGATGAAACTGCCTCTCGATGAGATCAAAATGACACCGCCGAAGCTGATCAGCAAGGCGACGATATCACGGACGCGGAAGCGTTCTTTCAAGATGATGATGGACATCACCGCCAGCACGATTGCCCAAGTGTAGTTCAGCACCTGCGCTTCCTGCGCCCGCAAGCGATCATAGGCATAAAACAAGACCAGATAATACAAGAAAGGATTCAGGAATCCCGGCAGGAGGGAAAGCTTGATATTTGTGTAGAATCCGTGCCGGTCGCCGCTTTCGTTTCTGCCGTTTGACCAATTGATCAACACCAGAAAGATGCTTGCCGTGAGCGATGAAAAGAGCAGTAATCCCAATGGAGTGAGGAACTTCAGGCTCAGTTTGAAGGCGGTGGAAACGCTTGACCAAGCGATAACGGCAAGGATGGCATAGATGTAGGCGGAGCGCTGGTTTTTCATGTCGTTATAATAAAAGAGCCTGTCCTTTCCAGACAGGCCATCAGTTTCGTAAAATCTTTTATTTCATCTTTTTAAGGATGTTTACGTATTTGGTTTCCAGGGTCTTGTTCTTTAGCTTTTGTGCGGCGAGGATGACCAATTGCACTGCATCCTTGCTGGTTTCGTCATAGTTATGCCATTTTTCGCCGTAGGTGACGAGGTCTTCAAATCTCTTCATTTCATTGAGCAGGAAGCTGATTTCCTGATAGTCTTTGTCGTTGTCACGGATGGCTAACAGTTGTTTCAAAAAGCTGAGTGCCAGTTCGTTATCGTTCAATTTATATGCGATATATTTGGCGTCTGTGAGAGCGTCGTAGTTCTTGGGGTCGAAGCTCAGCACGATCATGGTGTTATCCATGGCTTGTTGATATTGGCTAAGCTCAAAATGGCAATAGGAGATGTTCATCAGATTGTTGGTGTTGCGGGGTTCTTTCACTTTCGCTTTGTTCAGAAAGGTTAAAGCGGTTTCATGTTCTATTTTATTGAGATAAAAGATGCCCAATTCCTGAAGCAGGACGATGTTTTCGGGATCTTTTGCATAGATTTTTTGCAGTATCTCCTCGGCTTTGGCGTCGTCTTTGAGATCAACCTGATGGATGACCTTGAGCTTGATCAGTGGCTCGATGCGGTCTGGATAAAGGGTAGCGGCGAGCTCAAAAATCTCCATTGCCTCGCGGGTATTGCCGGCAATGTATTCATCCTCGGCGATCTTGAAGATGCGCGCCCAGCAACTGTCCTTGCGTTTTTTCATGTCGCGGATATCGGCAAAGTCTTCTTCTGTGAGCTTGGAAAAGCCTTCGGTGGTTTTGATCACTCTTGCATAGCCTTCAAAGGCGGATTTGTTGAGCTGCAGCGCTTGCTCCGGGTTGCGTTCGGCGTTATACATATTGATATCGGAAACGCGGCGGAGGGCGATGACGTGGTCGGGGTTATCCTCAAGCACAAGATTGTAATACTTCAGTGCTTCCGCGACGTTTTGTTGGGCATAATAGACGTTGGCGGTCTTGATGTTCACGTTTGCCTGGGCACTCAATTTTTGCCGTGGAGCGGCGCAGGCACTGATCAGCAAAGTTGCTGTTAGAGCTATGATTATCAGATACTTCATATCGATTACTCCTATATGGACTATTATCTTTAAAGGCATGAAATATGTGGGCTGATATCAGTCAAGAACTTTTAGCTGAAAGGAGGAAAGGTGGAAGAGATGAGAGATGAGATAAGAGAGATGAGATAAACACAGAGGAAAGCAGAGTGAAAGCGGAACAAGAGCAGAGGGGTGAAAGGTTCATTTGATGAATTTCACCACAGAGAAACAGAGCGATCAGAGCAGAGACATGAGAGAAAAGACCTGGATTCCAGTTCCAGCCTTCGAGACTGTGTGAAAACTATTGGCAACATAACCGTTAGTTTTCACACAGTAAGCATTGGGCTCTGTAATGACAGTTCCCGGGAATAGGAGACACAAACAGTAAACTGATTTCATAAATATTGTGCTGTCTTCATAGTTTTCGCACAGCCTCCTTCGCTGGAATGACACGCTGGAATGACGGGTGCAGAGCCTGTTCACCTGTTCACCTGCTCACCGACAACCATCTCTCATATCTCTGCTTTTGCTCTGCTTTTCTCTGTGTTTATCTCTTCTCTGATCTCTCTGTTTCTCTGTGGTGAATTTCATCTCTGAATCTCTCATCTCCCATCTCATCCACCTTTTCACCTCCGCAGGATCGGCAACCTGCGCCCCCATAGCAATACGGTATCAATACGGACTCATTACGGACTAAGTCCGTATTGACTCCGTAATGCTCACGGGGAATTCCGGAATTGACGCTGTGGCTGATTGTGTTGCCCCTGATTGGGTTGTCGCACCGGAACCGACGGGGACGTCGGTAATTCGTGCGCCTGTGAGCGATACATATCAGACAGGTGAAAGTCCTGTTCAGAGCACCGTTAAAACTCTGTAGCCGAAGGTAACTGCGTCACCGTGAGGTGGGGTGGAGAGCAACTGGAA